>DAOUZD010000050.1 GCA_030665795.1 Dehalococcoides sp. | reverse complement strand
AAGCAGGACATCGTCATGCGCCTGCTCCAGGCCGACACCGAGCAGCAGGGCTACGTCTTCTGCAGCGGTGACCTGGAGATTATGGCCGATGGCTATGGTTTCCTCAGGCAGGACTCACTCCTGCCCAGCTCATCCGATATTTATGTCTCCCAATCCCAGATTCGCCGCTTCGGACTGCGCACCGGGGACAGCGTTGCCGGTCAGGGGCGCCCCCCCAAGAACAGCGAGAACTACTACAGCCTGCTCAGGGTGCAGGCAATTAATGACCTCGACCCCGAGCTGGCTAAAAGCCGGCCCCGGTTTGCCTCGCTCACCCCGACCTTCCCCGACAAGCTGGTCAACCTGGAGAACTCACCGGGTGAGTTGTCCACCCGGCTCATGAACCTTATCGCCCCTATCGGACGGGGACAGCGAGGACTGATTGTATCACCACCCAAAGCCGGTAAAACCCTGCTGCTGAAGGCTATCGCCAATGCCGCCAGCAGCAACTATAATGATATCCACATGATGGTATGCCTTATCGGCGAGCGTCCCGAGGAGGTTACCGATATCAGGCGTTCCGTCAAGGGTGAGGTAATAGGTGCCACCTTCGATGAGCCGGTGGAGAACCAGACACGGGTCGCCGAGCTGGCACTGGAGAAAGCCAAGCGAATGGTAGAACACGGTAAGGATGTCTTTATCCTTCTCGACGGGATTACCCGCCTCACCCGGGCATACAACCTGGTGATGCCCCCCAGCGGCCGCACCCTCTCCGGCGGCATCGACCCGGCGGCTCTCTACCCACCAAAGCGTTTCTTCGGCGCCGCTCGCAATACCGCCGAGGGTGGTAGCCTGACCATCATCGCCACCTGCCTCATCGATACCGGCAGCCGGATGGACGAGCTCATCTACGAGGAGTTCAAAGGGACAGGTAATATGGAGCTCCACCTCGACCGCAGGCTCTCGGAACGCCGGACCTTCCCGGCAATGGACATCCCGCGCAGCGGCACCAGAAGAGAAGAACTACTTCTGGGTGAAGAGGTGGTAAAGCAAGTATGGCTGCTACGGCGGATGGTATCGATGATTTCAAATGATTCCGTGAACTTTGCCGAGGCCACCGAGCGGGTCCTTGACCGCCTGCGCAAGACAAAGACCAACGCCGAGTTCCTGACCAACCTGACCAAAGAGATGTAAATATTTGCCGGGGTGACTTCCATCCCAGGCAAGGGTAAAATTCCCCAGATGGTAAAGGCAAAATTCACCGCAGCCGTGGCGGTGATTTTGCTTTCAGGTCCGCTTCTTAACCTTTCAGAAAAACCTCATTTAATCAGCCCTGCCCCTGCCAGCCCTGAACCCCCCACCACAACCCCAAAAAGGAGTGGCCTGATGTCTTTCTGCCCGCAGCTAACCCTCCCATAGCTAACCAAAATTCTCCAAGAAAAGGGGTTGACACAATATAGATTGCATGATATACTGGCTTACGGTAACCGGTTGCCGCAAGCCGCCTAGTAGAACACCAGTAATCGCTTACCCCGCGAGGCGCGCCTGTTGGTAGAGGGGGCAAAAGTGGAAAGTATCGCATCGAAAACAATCAGCAGTGGCTTGACACCTTTGGATGAACTCCTGCAAGGACTTCGATTGGGTGACAATGTGGTCTGGCAGGTTGACCGCCTCGAGGACTATCCATACTTTGTAGAAGCACTTGCTGAACAAGCAATTCGCGACGGTCTTGACTGTGTTTACCTGCGCTTTGCTCCCCACATCGCAATCCTTGAGCCGCGGCCCGGGCTGACGATTACCAGAATTGACCCTAGTCCCGGGTTCGACTATTTCACTGGTGAGGTGCACCGAATAATCGAGGAGCGCGGTAGAAGGGTCTGTTATATCTTTGATAACCTATCCGCCCTGGTTGAAGAGTGGGCTACCGATGAGCTCCTGGCTAACTTCTTTCAAGTGACCTGCCCTTACCTTTTCGAGCTTGATGATGTTGCCTATTTTGCCCTACGCCGTGGCCAGCATGGCCATAACACTATCGCTCGTATCCGCAATACCACTCAGGTACTTGTGGATGTTTACCATGTAAGCGGAAGAACTTATATTCATCCGCTGAAGGTCTGTGATCGCTACTCCCCCCAGATGTTTTTGCCACACTTGATTAGTGATGAAGGTTGGGAATCTGTTTCCCGCAGCGGTGACGCAGCGACGATACTGACTACTGTGAGCCGGCGACCAGTTGACATTAGCTCGCGGTCAATCGCTCCCTGGGATACGGTTTATCGCGAGATTATGCAGTACCAAGGAAACGAAACAGCTTTGGCAAAGGAGACTCAGGAGGCAAGGGCACTTAAGGAAACACTTTCCCGGATGATATTTGGTAATCACCCCAAGTTGAACCGGCTTGCTGATCGCTACCTGACCTTGGATGACCTATTACAGGTGAGAAACCGCCTTATTGGTTCCGGGCGCATTGGCGGCAAGGCGGCGGGTATGCTAATGGCGAGGCGTGTTCTGGTTGCAGATGAGGGTGAGACCAACTTCACTCAGGTGCTGGAGGAGCATGACTCGTTCTATATTGGCTCGGACGTATTCTTTACCTTCCTGGTTAATAATAACCTTTTCCAGCTTAGGCTGCAGCTAACAAAAATGGGCAAGCTAACCTGGGATGAGTTTGCTCAAGTTGAGCAGAAGTTTCTTGCCGGCAGATTCTCTGAGGAGGTAATGGAACAGTTCCGCAGTATGCTTGATTACTATGGGCAGGCACCTATTATTGTCCGATCGTCAAGCCTACTCGAGGACAGCTTTACAGACGCTTTTGCTGGTAAGTACCGCAGTGAGTTTTGTGCAAATCAGGGTAGCCCAGAAGAGCGGCTGGAGGCTTTCATAAGGGCGGTCAAGCTAGTCTATGCTAGTGCCTTAAACCCGGACGCCCTTTCCTATCGGCACCGGCGCGGTCTTACTGAGGGCGATGAGCAGATGGCAATCCTGGTGCAGCGGGTTTCCGGTATGCCCTACAAACAGTACTTCTTCCCCGGCCTAGCCGGAGTCGCGTTCTCACGGAACCTCTATGCCTGGACAGACCGTATTGACCCTACAAAGGGGATGATACGGCTGGTCTTTGGATTGGGTACGCGTGCTGTGAACCGTGTCAGCGGTGACTACCCCCGGATGATTGCCGTAAGCCATCCACAGCTCAGACCAGAGATTGGTATGGAAATAGCCAAGTATTCACAGCGCATGGTAGATGTTCTTAACCTCGAAGCAAATACCTTTGAGGTTAAGCCTTTCGCCGAAATAATTGGTGGGAACAATTACCCTGCACTTCACTTACTGACCTCTGAAATAGCCGATGGCTACCTGCGTGACTGGGTTGCAACTCCGCTAACCGGTTCAGGAAAGGACTTGATCTTGACTTTTAACAATCTGGTAAATCGAACCAAAATGGTCAATATAATTGGGGAAATATTAACGAAGCTGGAGAAAGCTTGGAGCCAGCCGATAGATCTTGAATTTACAGCATACGTTGACGGTAAGGGTAACACGAGGGTCAACTTGCTACAGTGCCGCTCGTTACGCGTGCCCATGCCAGCAGGTACTGAGATCAAGATTCCCGAAAACCTCCCCAAAGAGCAAGTGCTATTCCGCTCCAACCGGGCGATAAGCGCTGGCGTGGTCAGCGATATTCGATACATCGTTTACATTGACCCCCGGAAGTATGCCGAGGTAGCGACTTTTGATGAGAAAAGGACTCTGGGTCGGGTTACAGGCAAGCTAAATGACCATTTGCGTCACAAGGAGGGTAAGGTCATGGCAATGGGCCCTGGTCGCTGGGGCAGTAGCAACATCGAGCTTGGCGTGAATGCTAGCTATTCAGATATTGATGGCACAGCGGTTCTGGTAGAAGTGGCACGCAGGGAGGGAGGACATGAGCCAGAGGTCTCTTACGGAACCCACTTCTTCCAGGACTTGGTAGAGGCAGAGATACTTTATCTTCCTGTCTATCCTGACGATAAAACCGCAGATTTTAACACCGAATTCTTTACTAACTCACCCAATATACTAAAGGATATATCGCCAGAATTAAGCAGCTTTGAGGAGGTGGTTCAAGTGATTGACGTAAAAGCAGCGGCGAGCGGTGCTAGGGCAAAGGTCATTGCTGACCCGCAGACCCGCCGTGCCGTATGTTTCTTGGATAAAAGCTAACTAGAAAAAGACCACTTAATAAAGAGGAGGAAAGAAAATGAACTTACAGAGACCAAATGCCAATGATGCCACCAGGACCGCCAATCGTTCTAAGAGTGTAGTGCCGATGAGCGGATTATGCACTCGGTGCATCGACGGCTGTACCGGAAACTGCGAGGTATTCAAGGCCTCGTTCCGTAGCCGCGAGCTTATCTATCCCGGACCCTTCGGTGATATTACTGCCGGCGGCGACAAGGATTATCCCATTGATTACTCGCACCTAAATATCCAGGGCTATGCTCTGGGTGCTGAGGGTCTACCTGAGGGTGTTGTCGGCAACCCGGACACGGCCATTTTCCCAACCGTGAATACCGAGACAGAATATGGCTGGGACAGCAAGGTCAGGATGACCACACCGATATTTACCGGTGCGTTGGGCTCTACGGAGATAGCCCGCAGGAACTGGGAACATTTTGCCGTCGGCGCTGCTTTGAGCGGGATTACCCTTGTCTGCGGCGAAAACGTCTGCGGTATTGACCCAGGGCTTGAACTGGACGGAAACGGAAAGATTATTTCAGCCCCAGATATGGACCGCCGTATTGAGACCTACCGTCGTTACCACCGCGGTTACGGCGAAATCCTGGTGCAGATGAATCTGGAGGATACACGGCTGGGCGTTGCTGAGTATGTCAGCCGAAAGCACGGTCTGGACACTATCGAGTTGAAATGGGGTCAAGGTGCTAAATGCATCGGAGGGGAAATAAAGGTAGACAGCCTGGAAAGAGCCATGGAACTGCAAAGACGTGGCTATATCGTCACTCCTGACCCATCGCACCCCATAAACAAGGCAGCATTTGAGGACGGCTCACTCAAGGAGTTTGAGCGTCACAGCCGACTCGGCTTTATTGACGAGGAAGCATTCTATGCTGAGGTTGAACGCCTGCGTGACCTGGGCTTCAGACGAATCACGCTGAAAACAGGCGCCTACAGCCTGCGCGAGTTGGCGATGGCTATCAAATGGAGCTCAAAAGCCAAAGTCGACCTGTTGACAATAGATGGCGCTGGCGGTGGTACCGGAATGAGCCCCTGGCGCATGATGGAGGAATGGGGTATACCCAGCCTCTATTTACACTCGGCGGCCTATGAATTCGCTAATAAGCTTGCCCGTCGGGGCGAACGGGTGCCTGATATTGCCTTTGCTGGTGGTTTCAGTAGTGAGGATGGCGTCTTCAAGGCACTGGCTCTGGGCGCACCCTTTGTTAAGGCGATATGTATGGGACGCGCGTTAATGATCCCAGGTATGGTTGGTAAAAATATTGACCAGTGGATTAAAAGCGGTAAATTGCCCAATACTGTTAGTCAATTCGGCTCAACACCAGAGGAGATTTTTATTTGCTACGAGGACGTCAAGGACTTAGTCGGTTCTGAAGAGATCAAGAACATCCCGATGGGGGCGATTGGAATATACAGCTACTGCGAAAAGATAAGGGTAGGACTACAACAGATAATGGCTGGCGCCCGGCGCTTCAGTACGCCGGCAATTCGCCGTGGTGACTTGATGTCCCTTACTGAGGAATGTGCCAAGGTTACTGGTATCCCTTATCTTATGAATGCTTACCGGGAAGAAGCAATGGATATTCTCGAGGGTCGTCATAACGGGCTTGGTGATAGTTACGCCTTCAGTTCAATTACTAGTTATCCAGTCACTTCTCGTAGGATTAGAACCTACGAATAAATACCTTTATCAGAGGCGTACATATACTTTTTGGTTAGCGATTATTCCGGCTGAGAAGCTGGTGTCGAGCGTTACGTAAGGAGTGACTTAAGTGAATAGAGTCTTTGTGAAGGAAGAGGTCTGTATTGGCTGCCACCTCTGCGAGGTATATTGCCA
>DAOUZD010000049.1 GCA_030665795.1 Dehalococcoides sp. | reverse complement strand
TTTCCGGTTCAGATTGGAGCCATAGGCAAAGTAATACATTGCTTCACCTCAAAGTGCCCGGGAAGTTTATTTTAGCGCTTTCTTCGGTTCCTTCTTGAGTCAGGTAACCCAGTCCGCTCTTTATCTATATCTATTCGATTTTCTCCATGTCCTCGCCACAGCAGACAAGAGTACCCCCACCAACTGCCGTAACTACCACCTCATTACCACAGATGTTGCACCGGTATTTTTCACCAACCGCCTCTACCGCCATGCTTTAAACCTCCTTAATCGTAACTACATTCCACGCGCCCAAGGGTTTATACCTCAAAAGCCCTGGGTTTTTGTTTACTATTCGATCGGGCCGAAGCCAGTAACGTGATATATATAGCGGGGTGGAATTCCGCTCACTGCCCGGTTAATCCTCTTTTTAAGGTGACATCTGCTTTTACGCCTATCCTCTAATTCAATTATAAACAGGTCACCCTCGCTAAGACGGGTATAATCAATGAGAGTGAGCTCTCCCCACCAGTTTGTTGCTGCCGGGTCATGGAACAACATGTAGTCAACATTCGCTACAAATTGGCTATCACTAAGCTTGTAGAGTTTACCTATGCCCACTTGATTCTCCTCTTCGAGGCCTCCTAACTGCGGTGGCTATGTTAACGGGGATAATTAATTTGGGCACTTAATCCTGGCCTTGTTTATATGTTACCGCATGGACACCAGATAGACAAGCAGATAATACAGCCCTGGCCAAAGGTTCATCTCTATTTTGGAGCCAGCCTTACCTTCAGTGATTTTTGAGGGGAAAGGAGCTGAGTTAAACCTCGGTTCCTTTTTAGATTCTAAAAACCAGCTCCGACCTGCCAAATTTTAGCCTCCGGTAAGAGTGCATTTGACATATTGCGCAAAACAGATGTAATATGGACGAGCGGATTCAATAAAATAAATAAGCATAGCCCGACGGATAAAGTAGTCACTAGTAATATGCATTTGCGGGCAATGAGTACATTATCTAGAAAACGCGGGGGAGGTGGTGATTACGATGGAAAGTGTCGCGGCTATTATCTTGGCCGGTGGCCAAGGCGAACGGCTAGGGATATTGGCTCTAGAGCGGACCAAACCGGCGATTCCTTTCGCGGGTAAGTACCGTATTATAGATTTTAGCCTGAGTAACTGCGTCAATTCTGGGATTTACAATGTGGCTGTCCTGACCCAGTATCAGCCCCGCTCTCTCACTGACCACATCGGCATCGGGATGGCGTGGGGCTTAGCCGGGCCGGATAGCAAAATACAGTTACTGCACCCTTATCTGGCGCGCGAAGAAGGCCGTGACTGGTATAAGGGAACCGCCGATGCGGTGTATCAAAACTTCCAGTATATTGATGAGCAGGATGTCGGACTAGTGCTAATCCTCAGCGGCGACCATGTCTACAAAATGGACTACTCTGATATGGGTAGATTTCATGAAAAGAACCAGGCGGATGTTACCCTGGCGGTGACTCGCCTGCCTAGGGAATTATTGTCGGAGTTTGGCACGGTAACCGTGGATGAAGGAGGTCAAGTGACCGGCTTCCAGGAAAAAGTTAAAGAGCCAAAGAGCGACCTTGTCTCCATGGGCGTTTACCTCTTCCAAAAAGATATCCTGCGCCGACTGTTAGAGGAAGACACCCAACGCAGGTCCTCGAAGCATGATTTTGGCCGGAATGTCTTTCCCCAACTGGTGGGTAATTGCCGGCTTTTCGCCTATAATTTTGAGGGATACTGGCGTGATGTCGGCAGTGTGCGCAGCTATTGGCAGGCTAACATGAGGTTACTCGATATGCCCTCATCCATCACCTTCAGTGCTGATTGGCCTATCCGTACCCAGGAAGAAGAAAAAAGAGCACCGGCTATCGTTTCTCAGCGAGGTGATGTTTTAAATAGTATGATATCTCACGGTTGTGTTATTGAGGGCCGTGTCGAGAACTCGGTTCTCTCCCCGGGAGTAAGGGTGGCGGGAAATGCCGTCGTTAAGTACTCAGTTATTATGAATGATACAGTCATTGGCCGGGAAAGCGTCGTTGATTACTCCATCCTGGACAAGGAGGTGGTAGTCGAAGCGGGCTGTTACATTGGCTTCAGCGATGATTTCCAGGTTAACCGTGAAGAACCTAAAGTGCTGAACTCCGGCATAACCATTGTCGGTAAGGGGGCTAAAATTCCGGAAGGGGTTAAAATAGGCCGTAATTGTGCCATCGCCGGTAACGTTGTGGAGAAGGATTTCCGCGGGTCTGTAGTCCCAAGTGGCGAAACAATTAAAGCAAAGCGGCATCGCCCTGCCCGCAAGGAATAGCGGCTTTACCAGGAGCCGTCTTGTTACTTTAGGACAAGCTGGAGGATGAAGACAAGATGTCAGAACTGAGACAAGACCCTACCACCAAAGCATGGGTGATACTGGCTCCGGAGAGGGCCAAGCGACCTCAGCAAAAGCCTAAAATGAGGCGTGCTGAAGAGCTACCCAGTTGGGACCCGACCTGTCCCTTCTGTCCAGGCAACGAAGGCCAGACACCGGATGCAGTCTTCAGGCTCCCCGTATCGGACCAAGGCTCAGCCTGGGAGGTAAGGGTGGTACCCAACCGGTTCGCGGCGCTAGAGCCCGGCGGAGATGGCACGATGATAGAAGAGGAACGCCTTTTCCGCAAAAGGGCTGGTATCGGGGCGCACGAAGTAATCATCGAAACCCCATCCCATAATACCCCCATGGCATTGATGACCTATGAGCAGGTGGAAAAAGTACTGATAGCCTACCAGGAGAGGTACAACGCCTTGAAGAAAAATGCGCATATCAAATTCATTACCATTTTTAAAAATCATGGCTGGGCGTCAGGGACATCTCTGGTACACCCTCACTCCCAATTAGTGGCTACGCCCATCGTGGCGCCTTACTACCACCGAGAGTTTGATATCGCCCACGGGTACTATGTCGATATGGGCAGATGCCTTTACTGCGATTTGCTTGCTCAGGAGCTGGAGAAGGCAGAGAGAATCGTTGTCCAGAACGAGCAATTTATTGTTCTCCATCCTTACGCCTCTCGCGCCCCCTACGAGACCTGGATTATTCCTAAAATGCATTGCGCTTCCTTTGGCCTATTTCCAGATATGTACCTTGCCGACCTGGCCCGGGTAATCAAGGATACTCTCTTCTGTTTATATCAGCGGCTGGATAATCCCGCCTTCAACCTTGTGATTGATAGTACGATTACCGAGGATGAAGAAGACCCGTATTACCACTGGCACATCAGGATAATACCGAGGCTGACTACTATTGCTGGCTTTGAAATGGGTTCCGGTATCTATATCAATACGGCACTGCCAGAAGATACGGCGAGTCTTATGAGAGATTGTTTCAAAGGACCCCTCAAGGAAGGAAGGGTCTCTCTTCAGCCGGGAGCTTAGCTAACCTGATAGTTCCGCCAGAATGTTCAGCGGTAGTCTCCAAACTAGCCTGATTCAGGGGGCAGGATTTCGTCCAGCCAGCCTAGAAAAGCCTCTACCTCGCTCACCCCTCTGAGGAGTAAATCGGCTCTTTCGGCAACCCCGGGTGGTGTTTCTTTTCCGACTACCCCAAGCGCCAAACCCTGGAATCCGGCACGGTGCGATAAAGTACGTATAGTATCAAAGGCATCGATATCAGCCACGTCATCTCCCATATAGACCGCAGACTTAAGATGATAACTTTCGATAAGGTCCCTCACCACGGACCCCTTGCTTATGTCAAGCGGAGGGCGGAGTTCGATAACGGTTCTGGCCTTATCAATATTAAATGGCTGCGCCGCGGGGGAACGACTTATTTCTCTCAAGATGGTTTCCCTCACCTCGTCCCGATTCGGCAATGTCCGGTAATGGAAAACAAGACCGGCACCTTTATCCTCAAACTTCACCCCTAAAGGTTGGAGAATTGGGTCCAACTCCTTGATGGCGTCAGCAATTTTTGATACATAGGCTTGCACTTCCGGCCTAACTTCGACTTTCCCCTTAACCCACCGTTCCAGGCCGTGATTGCCATTATAGACCACCCCGTCTACCCCCACCAACTGTCTCAATACCTTGATTAATCTCCCGGAGATAGCAGATACCAGAGGCAGACGCTTGACTAAAGACCTCAGGTGTTTTTTGATGCCAGGATAAACTTTCACTGCCTCGGCAGTGGGAGCAATCTCCGCAATGGTGCCATCGACATCGAAAATTAGACCAAAAGGCTGGGTAAGCACCACTTTTTTCACTTGCTCCAGATTGGAAAATAGGTAATTCATTTGAGTTCCACCTCGCTTTATTAATTATTTAGCATAACTTGACTGGGGAGAAGTGTCAATCGGTTAAAGTTTTTCCTCGACTTCTCCAAATTGAATAGTGAGTTTTTCCTTGCTAAAGTGGCGCCTATCTGTTATAATCACCCCTCAAAAGAGCTTTTTATGGGGGAGGCGAGTTTATGAAGAACACTCAACAGCCGAAACGAAATGAAAAAGCAAGTCAAGTGCCTGACCTAATCTCCAAGAGAAACACAATGTATTTAATAATTCTGGTGGTCTGGTTCGTTTCCTCAGTCTTGCTGGCGTTAAATGCTGCTTTCACCTATGGTCTGCCGAAATCTGTCCTTCTCTGGATTTTAGTGGTGCTGGCGGCAATCTGTCTCGCCATTTTTTGGTTCTATGCCCTCTACCATTACGGGCTGGTATTCTTCCGGCGGATAGGTAAGATAAAGCCCGGAGCAGTGAAGGGGGAGGAGAGCCGAGAAAACTTTCCCCGTATCGCTCTCCTTTATACCACGGTAGACGATTTTCGGCATGAGGCTGCCTTAAGTTGCCTCAATCAAGATTATCCCAACTATCATGTCTTCATTATCGATGTGAGTCAGGGTCAACGGGGAAGGGAACAGGTGGAAGCGTTCCACAAGGAATTTCCGCAAAGGACCACGATTTTCCGGCGGGAAAAACTGGAGGGGTTTAAGGCACGCAGCCTTAATTTGGCTTTAGCTGGTCCGGCTAAGGGCTACGAATTCTTTGCTCTTTGTGACGCTGATGGGATACTGGCCAAGGACTTTCTGAAGAAGGCCTCTTTTTACATCCAGCAGGATGAACGGATTGGATTTGTCCAGGCAAGCCACGATAGTGGTTCCAGCACCAGAAATGCGTTTACGGAACAATTCCTCGCCGAAACTTTAATCCGCTGGGAGCATAACAATGTTCCCCGGAATCACTACGGGTTCCCGCTCATGTTGGGGCACGGGGTACTGGTTCGCACTGAAGCCTACGCCAAGGCAGACGGCTTCCCTGAGGTTGTGGCTGAGGATGTTGCTTTTACTATCGCCATGCGCCATGCCGGATACACCGGATTTTTCGCCGAGGACATTGTCTGTAGTGAAGGCGTCCCCGAGAACCTGGGGCAAATGAGAAAACGCACCTACCGCATGACTATGGCCGATACCGAGACCTTCGCCCAGCATACGGTGCCCTTTATTAAGTCTGCCTCCGCTTCTTTTGCGGAAAAGTGGGACATTATTACCCATACTCTGAGGAGGACGGCCACCTCCCTGTTTCTGCCTTATTTATTGCTTTTGCTGGCCATTTCCTTTGTCTCCGTCGGCGCCATGACGACCACTGCCTGGGGGCTGGTAGCGGTCGGCTGGCTGGCGGCAGCGAGCTCGTTAGCCCGGGTGGTGGTCAGCCGGTACCGCACTCCCATCAGGTTATGCCGACACCTGAGTCAGGTGACCGGTGCCTATGTTTCGTTTCACCTGCACACCACTATCGCCATACTGGCTTTCATTCTGGCGCGGAGAGCCCATTTTATCGTTACCGGAGCCAAAGTCAAGGAGAAGGGTAGTCAGCGGCTGGGATTCAGACAAAGAATTGCCCGCTTGAACCCGAACAGCAAGGCGATGGTATCAACCTCGATTATCCTTGCCCTGCTCTTAATGGCGGTAGCCATCTATACCCTTAACCTGGCGCTTATCGGCCTTGCCCTAGCCATGGTCTCCCCGATAATCCAGGGTAGCTTCGGGTGGAGGCAGAAACCGGCAGAGGCTACTGCCTGGCTGGCGCTGCTGCTTATTTTC
>DAOUZD010000106.1 GCA_030665795.1 Dehalococcoides sp. | reverse complement strand
TGGTAATACTGTTTTCCTCGAACTCAAACTCATTTCCGGTTATCACCACCGGATGGGGTCTCTCTCTTTCGAGACTGACCTTTAACTCACTATCTCGAGCCGAGTCCGAGTTCCGCTTGCCCTGCACTAAGGCAGGGCATCACCTGTCCACCTGCCACACTCCGAATAGTCCATGAAGCCTCATAGCACGCCTCCTCTAAAAAGATTCGGGAACCACAAGCTTCATTATCATTCAAGCACGTTTCGTGACAATTGTCAAGACAGTTCTGGCCTGACCTGGGACTAAGAGATGGCTTTAATGTTACCACTTAACTTAAGTCGCTGAAATAATCTCCGAAATACTTTACTACCTATTGCGTTCCGACTTGCTGAAATCTATCATCTATCAAGGCGGTCATGTATAGAAGAGCACTACCAGTTTAATCGAATTTTTAAATATAGTGTGTCATATAGCCCGAAACCTATTGACATATTGTCTTTTGCCGTGTAAAATTCGAGGCTACAAGGGGCATTATGTAGACCTGAAGATAAAGGTTTCAATAAATTTGTGGTCACGTTTTTTCGTGTGAAAGGAGGTGTCTATTAAATAATAGCAAGTTATCTCAAAATGGTGAATTTTCCAGAAAGGAGGTTACGTAATTGGCTGAATTAAAGCGAGAAAGATGGACCGGCAGGGTTCCTTTCATTTTTGCCGCCATTGGCTCGGCAATAGGTCTGGGTAATGTGTGGCGATTCCCCTACATTACCTATGAATACGGTGGCGGAACATTCTTGATACCGTATATTATTGGCCTTTTTGTGCTCGGCATCCCTTGGATGATGATGGAGTTCGGTATGGGCCGTTACTTCCAGAGAAGTGCCCCGGGTGTTTTTGCTGGCATCAGCAAGAAGTTGGAATGGCTGGGCTGGTGGCCGGTTTGGGTTGCCTTCCTTATCGTTACCTACTATACGGTCATAATCGCCTGGTCTCTACACTATGCGATTAGCTCCGCTACTGTAGCTTGGGGTATTGGTGAGGCTGGAGCGGCTGGGGCCGGAGACTACTTTTTTGGGACGGTCTTGCAGCTTTCCGATGGACCAGCTGCACTTGGTGCCCCGGTATGGTCCATCCTGGGACTGTTAGCACTCGTTTGGGTAATTATTTTCCTTGTCATGTTCAAAGGCGCCAGAATAATCGGCCGGGTTTCGATATGGCTGATATGTATTTCCTGGGTGCTACTGGCTGTCCTGGTGGTCAGGGGCCTGACTCTACCCGGAGCGGTTGATGGCCTTAACTTCTATCTCACCCCAGACTTTGCCGTTTTGGGCAATGTGGACGTATGGTTTGCCGCCTTTAGCCAGATTGCCTTTACCCTTTCCCTTGGCATGGCGGGAATGTTCGCTTACGGTAGTTTTATTGCCAAGAGGGCAGATGTGACCAATAATGCCTTTATCACTTCATTCTCCGATGCTGCCACCGCTTTCTTTGCCGGTTTTGCCGTATTTAGCACTGTTGGCTTCATCATGCAAGCCCTGAACATTCCAGTTGGAGAGGTTAGCGCTGCCGGTCTGGGCTTGGCTTTCGTCAGTTTCCCGGTCGCTGTCTCCATGATGCCGGGAGCAAATGCCCTGATTGGTGTGCTCTTTTTCCTCTGTTTGTTCTTCTTGGGAACGACTTCTGCCTACTTCCTTGCCTATGGAGGGGTAGCGGCACCGCTTATGGATAAATTCGGCTTAAGCCGGGTAAAAGCAAGCGCACTTGTCTGTATTGTCGCTTTCATAATAGGAATTCTATACACTACAAGTGGTGGCCTTTACTGGCTGGATATTGTTGATAGGACAGTCTGCTTCTATGGCTTGCTTATCACCGGTGCGCTGGCTTGTCTCGTCATCGGCTGGGGATTTGGGGCAGGAAAGCTCAGGGAATATCTGAATGAGACCTCGGATATCAAAGTTGGCGCCTGGTGGGACTGGCTGATAAAAATTGTCGTGCCAGGGGGTCTGCTTTTCGTGGTTATCTACGGCGGCTTTATGAACGATATAGCGCCTGAGGGCTATGAAGGTTACTTCAATTGGTCTTGGCCCATATGGACTATACTTGTCGTTACCCTGATACTGAGTTTTGTGCTCCAAGCCGTCAAAACCAGAGAACCTAAGGAGGTGAGTGAAAAATGACTACGGGAGCCCTAATCTCCACTATTGTTATTTGGCTAATACTCCTTGGTGGGTTAGGCATTTGTTTCTCTCGTCTGGGGAAAGGCGGTGAGTGGGAAGACTAAAATAGTCTCCACTCGTCGCGATACTTTGCCTCGTGCTGTAGGCTGAAGAGAAACCAATCGCCAAGATTGCGAACCGGAGCCGTTCTTGCTAATCGGCAGGAGCGGCTCCGGTTTTGGTTGTGAATGAGCGTCTACGCTAGGTTGAAGTCAATACGTTGTCTTCGTGCCTTCGATTGCTGACCGATTGCTGGAATGGACTTGCATTCCCATCACCGGTTCCGCTATACTTGTGGTAACAATAAAATAGGTAAAAGGGGTGCCCGAACGCGAGTAAGGGCCTAATTGGAGAGCAAGTCGGTGCAAGACCGACGCGGCCGCGCCACTGTGATTGACAGCTAAGTCGTCAAAAGCCAGAACGCCAGCCCCTGAGTATCCTACATCGCTCCGCGGGGAGAAGTAGGGCTTTTTGTTAAGTTTTTTATTTCCCCTTGCTGGAGCGAGGGGATTTTTGTTGACATAAATGAAATTGGAGGTAAAAATGAGAAGCAAGCTGGGCAAATTGGGCGGGCTTTGTTTGGTTTTCATTATGCTGCTAAGTCTTATTTGGGCCTGCACCTCATCTCCCACTGAAACGCCTGCACCACCAGTCGCGGCATCACCTTTTCCACTGGAGATGACCGACCAGGCCGGTAGAGTTGTCAGAATAGGGAAAATACCGGAGAAGATTATTTCCCTCGCGCCAAGCAATACCGAAATCCTGTACGCTCTGGGGCTGGAAGACAGATTGGTCGCTGTTACCGAATACTGTAATTACCCTGAGGCGGCGAAAGAAAAGCCGCAGATAGGCGGTTTTGCCACGATTGATATTGAGAAAGTAGTTGAAATTCAACCGGACCTGATACTGGCCACCAACATCCATAAGGACGAGGTCATGCCGCAACTGGAGAGACTCGGCTTAACCGTGCTTGCTCTTGACCCGAAGACGGTTGATGAGGTGCTGGAAGCGATTGACCTGATTGGTCGGTTTACCGGTAAAACCGAGGAAGCTTCTCAGTTAACCACGGAAATGAAGAACCGCATCAAGGCGGTAATGGATAAGACGGCAACTCTATCCGAGGCGCAAAGACCTAGGGTATTTTATATTCTCTGGCATGACCCACTGATGACAGTGAGCGCAGAGACCCGCATTCATGAGTTAATTATAAAAGCGGGTGGCGTAAATATCGCCCGTGACCTTGAAGGTGGTTATCCGACGATGAGTTTGGAGGCAGTCATCATGGCCAATCCGCAGGTGATAATCGCCGGCAGCGGCCATGGGAGCAGTCAGGACTTACCTTTTCAGTTTGCCTTAACTGAACCGAGGCTGGCTGAGATAGCGGCTCGCCAGAATGACCGAGTCTATGAGGTAGACTCTGACTTGACCAGCCGCCCCGGACCGCGGATAGTTGATGGACTGGAAAAACTGGCTCAATTTATCCACCCGGAACTGTTTCAGGAGTCCCGATGAACACTGCTCCCCCAATCCATTTCCGGCAGTGGCGCAGCCGCATCTACGGTATTTTAGGGCTCTTCATCTTGCTGGTGGTGGTAGTGATATTGGCCGCCGCGGTTGGCAGCGTTCAGATTCCATTCTTGACTACATCCGGCATCCTGCTTTCTAAATTACCCCTGGTGGAGGTGACGCCCACTTGGACGAGTGCCCTGGAGACAATAATTTTTGAAATCCGCTTGCCCAGGGTCATTCTGGCTGGTCTTGTCGGGGCTGCTCTGGCTACCGCCGGGGCAACTTACCAGGGTCTCTTTCGTAACCCGCTCGCCGACCCTTATCTTATTGGCGTCGCACAGGGGGCAGCGCTGGGGGCAGTCATTGGCTTTTTACTCCCGTCCACCTGGCATGGGGCGGGGTTTGGGATTATTCCTCTCCTCGCCTTCAGCGGGGCACTGGTGAGCACTGCCATTGTCTATAGTTTGGCCCGCGTCGGTAAAACCCTGCCCGTGACGACACTTATTCTAGCCGGGGTCGCTTTGGGAGCGCTTTGGGGGTCAATCGTTTCCTATCTCATCATCTCCAGTGGCGAGAGGATACACAGCATTATGTTCTGGATGATGGGTAGTTTCTCCTTGAGCCAGTGGTCGGAGGTGAAAATTGTCTTGCCCTACGTG
>DAOUZD010000143.1 GCA_030665795.1 Dehalococcoides sp. | reverse complement strand
GGTCTTCCCTCGCAGAATTTCTCAAAGCCGCGAAGCTCAGGTATCTGGAGATAGGCGTTGTCAACATCACCCTCATCGTTGAGGAAAATCTCTATCTTGCCATGTCCCTCAAGCCTGGTTATAGGGTCAATAGTAATCCTTTTCACTTTATACCCTCCTTCTGAAGTTGCTGAAGGCGTTTTCTTCTCAGCATTGAATCCGCTAGGCCAAAGCGGTAGAAAGTACCGGCGGGGTCGAGAACTTCCGCTACCATCCTGGCAATCTCGTCCTCCTCGTTACCTTGATAGATAGAGGCAATGGCACTAACCAGCTTTGCCCCCTGGTCAATAACCCCTGGCGGAGGTCCGAAACAGCCGCGGCAGGGCATGTTGGCTTTAATGCACCTGAGACCACAACCTCCCCTGGTAGCCGGGCCACAACAAATTATACCCTGCTCCAAAAGGCATTTCTTCGGGTCAGGGATAATCTCATGGGGTCGGTAAATCTTGGTTATCTTCTTGTCCTCTTTTATCCGTTCACACTCGTCACAGAGCGTCTTGTCCGAGGCAATTACCGCCCCTACTGGAGGCAACTGACCAGTGGCAAAAAGCTCTATCACCTTTAGGATAATGTCCACCGGTGGCGGGCAGCCGGGGACAAAGTACTCCACATCCACTACCTGAGCCAGAGTTAATACGGTGTCATATAATTCGGGTAAATACAGTTCACCCTCGTCAACTTTAGTCATGGTTTGGGGGAACGTACCATTAGCATTGGCATTTGACGGCGCCTCTACATAAGCCCGCTCGAATATCTCGGCACGGTTGGTGAAATTGGCCAGTGCCGGTATGCCGCCAAAGCAGGCACAGGCACCAAAAGCCACCATTACCTTTGACTTGGCACGGAGCAATTTAGCAATCCTCTCTTGCTCTGAGCTTCTAACCGCGCCATTGAACAGGCATAAATCAATGCTCCCATCCTCCATAGCTTCAACATGATGATATTTGAAGTCCAAGGCGATTGGCCAGAAGACAATGTCAGCAATATTGGCGATATCAAGTATCTTCTCGTTTGTGTCGAGGACGGCTACATCACAGCCGCCACAGCTAGCCGCCCAGTACAAAGCCAATTTTGGTTTAGCCATTCTCATCTCCACCATTGCGGCGGTAAGGTCCCAGCCGCCTTATTTGTTCCGTCATTTCATCAACGATGGCAGCAAAGCGGTCTCCCTCTGAAGCCGAGACCCATTCCAAGCGCACCCGCTCATCTTCGATTCCCAGTTGAGACAGCATCTTTTTCAACAAAGGAATACGCCGCGCTGCCTTATAGTTTCCCTCAACATAGTGGCACTCGCCAGGGTGGCAGCCACAGATTAGGACACCATCAGCCCCGGTCTCAAAGGCTTTAAGGACAAAGGTAGGGTCCACCCCTCCGGAACACATAACCCGCACCACTCTTACATTGGGGGTATATTTCTTTCGGGAGATACCGGCAAGGTCAGCGCCGGCATAGGAGCACCAGTTGCACAAAATGCCCACAATCTTTGGCTCAAAGCTCATACCAGTACCCCTTCAATCTCAGCCATAATCTGCTCGGTAGTAAAATGCCTGCCGGTAATAGCACCGCTAGGGCAAGCCGCCACGCAGACACCGCAACCCTTACACACTGCTTCATTAATCCGGGAGACCTTTTTCTCTTCATCAAAGGAAATCGCTTTGAAGGGACAGAGGTCGATGCATATCTTGCAGCCGGCACAGTGCTCCTCATCAACGACGGCGGTCGCCGCCTCAATTTCAACTTTACCCTTGCTGACCATTGCCAGCGCCCGGGCGGCGGCGGCTGACGCCTGAGCCACTGTGTCAGGGATATCTTTTGGGCTCTGGCAGCAGCCAACGATGAAGATACCATCAGTCATGGTGGCTACCGGGTCAAGCTTAGGATGCCTCTCCAGAAAGAAACCATCTGCTTTTCGGCTTAAGGAAAATATTCTGGCTACCCGGTCAGCATCAACGCGGGGCTCTAAGGCACAGCTCAGGATGACCATATCAACTGGAATACGCCGCTTGCGGCGCACCAGAGTATCCTCACAAATGACAATCAGCTTACCCTCCTCCTCGGGTTTCTCCGCGATGTCGGTAATCTCACCAGCGCGCCCCCGGACGAAATTGACTCCTTCTTCTTGGAGCCGTTCATAGAACTCTTCATAGCCCGAACCGGCACAGCGCATGTCAATATATAGCTGATAGACAGCCGCTTCAGGGACTTTCTCTCTCAATAGATGAGAGTATTTCAACGAATACATACAGCAGACACGAGAGCAGTATTTGTGGTAGTTCTCATCACGGCTGCCAACACAATGCAGAATAGCGATACTCTCCGGCTTTCTCCCATCAGCCAAAAGAACCTCACCGTCGGTGGGTCCTGAGGCATTGGACATCCTCTCGAACTGCAGTCCGGTAAGGACATTATCATAGCGTCCGTAGCCATATTGATAAATAACCGAGGGGTCAAATTGCTGGAAGCCAGTGGCGACAATAATGTTGCCAACTTCAACCTCGATGATTTCATCCTTCTGCTCAAAGTCTATCGCCTCCGCCTCACAGCCCGGAATGCCTTTCTTCTCAATCCCGGTCTGGCACAGGCGACAGACATCCTTCCCTTCGGCAAGTCCTTTCAAGTGGCGGCAGCTCTCCGGGTCAACGACCGCCTTATTCGGCACCGCGTAGGGAAAAGGAATATAGATTGCCTTTCTCTTACCTAGACCGCAATCAAACTCGCTGAGAACATTAATCGGGCAGAGTTCCTGGCATTGGCCACAGCCAGTGCACTTATCCTCATCAACATACTTGGCCTTCTTTCTGATTTTTACCTTGAAGTTGCCAACATATCCAGAGACATCCTCAACCTCGCTATAAGTTATAAGCTGAATAAAAGGGTGCTGACCTACGGAAGTCATCTTAGGAGTCAGGATACAGGCAGCACAATCTAAAGTAGGGAAGGTCTTGTCAAACATCGCCATGTGCCCGCCAATGCTTGGGTCTTTTTCCACCAGATAGACCTGATGCCCGGAATCGGCAACCTCCAGGGCCGCTTGAATCCCGGCAACCCCCCCACCCACAACCAAGACGTTCGGATTAACCGGGACCTCTCTGGTCTCCAAAGGCTCGTGGTGATAGACACGTCTTACCGCGGCATTGACCAGAGCTTTAGCCTTCTCAGTGGCCATTGCCTTATCTTCATGCACCCAGGAGCAGTGCTCCCGGATGTTAGCCATTTCAAATAGATACTGGTTTAGACCGGCATCCTGACAGGCACGACGGAAGGTAGGCTCATGCATCCGCGGCGAGCAGGAAGCCACCACTACCCGATTGAGCTTGTGGTTTTTAATATCATCTTTAATCAGATTCTGCCCGGGGTCAGAGCACATATATTTATAG
>DAOUZD010000123.1 GCA_030665795.1 Dehalococcoides sp. | reverse complement strand
CCAGCTTGATTTTCCAGAATCCATTCCTTGGCAAAAGTACCGTCCTGAATCTCGGCCAGGATTTCCCACAGATTTTCTCTCACCATGTCATCGATGACCCTTGGTCCCCGGGTAAGGTCACCATACTGGGCAGTATAGCTGACCGAATCGCGCATAAAGCTTATGCCCCCTTTATAAATCAGGTCAACAATGAGCTTAAGCTCATTCAAACATTCAAAGTAAGCTAGCTCGGGCTGAGAACCCGCTTCAACCAGTACCTCAAACGTAGTCTTGAGCAGGGCAACAACGCCGCCGCAGAGTATAGATTGCTCACCGAAGAGGTCAGTCTCGGTCTCTTCGGCAAAGGTCGTTTCCAGAACTCCGGCCCGGGCGCAACCAATAGCCGCAGAATAGGCAAGAGCCTTATCTTTTGCCTGACCCGAAGCATCCTGATAAACAGCCAACAGCGCTGGTACGCCCACATCTTGCGTATAAAATTCCCGTAACAGATTTCCAGGGCTCTTAGGAGCTATCATCGTTACATCAATATCAGGCAACGGGGTAATTTGTCCGTAATGAATATTAAAACCGTGAGAAAACATCAGCATATTGCCTTTGGATAAATTCGGTTCAATTGATTGATTGTAGATTTCTTGATGCAAATTATCCGGAGCTAAAATCATGATAATATCGGCAGCTTTGGTGGCATCAGCTACAGAAGCCACTCTGACACCATCAGCCTCAGCTCTAGCCCGACTTTTACTGCCCTCATGTAGCCCAACGACTACCTCATAACCACTATCTTTGAGGTTTAATGCCTGGCCGCGTCCCTGATTGCCATAGCCGATAATGGCGATTGTCTTCCCTTTAAGCAAGTTTAGATCGGCATCTTTATCATAGTATACCTTAGCCATTTAATGTACTCCCTCCTTATATTATTTTTTGCCTGGCAGTCTATAAGAGATTTTCTGCCGAGTTCCAGCGACAAGCAACCTTCAGAGTGGTTCTTGTCTCTCGTTACCAGTCTTAGATTTTTTTTCTTCTGCCCGTAGCTGACTCATTGTTCCCCGCAGCATAGCAATACGACCAGTTCTGGCGACTTCTTTGACCCCGAAACTACGGAGTAAATTCAGTAAAGAATCAACTTTATCCTCATCCCCGGTAATCTCTATGGTTAAAGAATCAGCAGCAACATCTACTATGCTAGCTCGGAATATGTCGGCAATCTCAATAATCTCACTTCGGGTAGCCGAAGTAGCCCTTACTTTTATCAATGCTAGTTCCCGAACCGTGATATTGTCCCCAGTAACATCCGCTACCTTGACCACATCGACGACCTTACTCAGCTGTTTTCTAACCTGCTCCAAAATATTAGCTGACCCACTGACCACAAAGGTCATACGGGATAAATCAGGCAACTCACTATGCCCCACCGCAATACTTTCAATATTAAAGCCCCGCCGCCGGAAAAGACTCGCCATTCGGGTAAGCACGCCGGGCTTGTCCTCTACCAAAGCAACCAGGGTATGCTTCATCGTCGCTATGCTTTTACCTCTCTCTTGAGTTTCCGGTAGTCTTAGTTAAGGCCGTTCTATACGGCATCTTCAGCGGTAATATCGGATACCTTGACCACATCTATTATCCTTTCCAACTGTTTCCTTACCTGGCCCAGGACAACAGCTGACCCGGATACCACAATGGCAACGCGGGTTAAGCCAGGCCGTCCGCTATCTTCAGTCTCGATGGTCTCGAGAACGTTAACACTGTGAATATTGAAGCCACGTCTGCGGAAAACGTTTGACATCCGGTTAAGCACTCCGGGTTTATCCTCAACTAGAGCCAGTAGAATATGTTTTGTTACCGCCACCATTATCACCTTTTAAGTTTAGATATTGCTCACGCGCAGTCTGGTAGAATCTGAGATGGCTTTCCTTTTCTGTTTCGGTTCTTCAAGTATCTCGGCTAAAGTCGCCCCCGGAGGTACCATTGGATAAACACTTTCCTCGGATTCCACCATAAAATCAATCAGGAAAGGACCATCGTGATTCATGGCCTGCTCGATAGCGGGAACTACCTCTTCCTTACGTTTAACTCTTAACCCAGGCAGGTAATACCCTTCGGCAATCTTGACAAAGTCGGGGCAAGATAATGGGGTGGCCACATATCGCCCTTTATAAAAGAGTTCTTGCCATTGCCTTACCATACCCAGGTAACCGTTATTGATAATAGCTATCTTAACTGGCATTTGCTCCTGAACTACGGTGGCTAACTCTTGAATCGTCATCTGAAAACCACCATCGCCATCAATACACCAAACCGTGCTATCCGGACAGCCTACTTGAGCTCCCATCGCTGCTGGCAGCCCGAATCCCATTGCCCCCAGGCCACCTGATGAAAGCAAAGTGTCCGGTTTGTTGTAGCAGTAATGTTGAGCTGCCCACATCTGGTGCTGCCCTACTCCAGTAACAATAATCGCCTCCCCTTTAGTTACCTCATATATCTTACGAACGACATACTGGGGCAAGAGCCCGTCACTATCCCTGATTTCCGTTGATGGGCGCTCCTTCCGCCAGTTATCAAGCTGTCTAATCCACTTAATATGTTTGGTAGAGGTAATTAATTTGTTTAATGCTTGTAGAACCATCTTAACATCGCCAACTATCGGCACATCGACACGCACATTTTTCCCTATCTCAGCAGGGTCAATATCAATATGGATAATGTGGGCATGAGGCGCAAAGGCACTTATTTTACCGGTAAATCTGTCATCAAATCTCATCCCGATAGCAAGAACCACGTCAGCATTATCAATTGCCAAATTAGCATAAACCATACCGTGCATGCCAGCCATACCATAACTCAGAGCATGACTCTCCGGGAAACAACCGACGCCCAATAAAGTAGTAACTACTGGTATTTGTACTGTCTCCACCAGCTCCTTCAGTTCATTGAATGCCCGAGAGATATTTACCCCTCTACCGGCAATAACAAGGGGACGCTCAGCTTCATTTAGAAGCTTGGCGGCTTTCTTAATTTGTGTTGGGTGTCCCTGAAGCGTCGGCTTGTAGCCGGGCAAATCCACTTTGTCCGGGTAGTCGAACTCTGTCTGCTCCAGAAAAACATCTCGGGGAATATCAATAAGCACAGGTCCGGGACGGCCAGTCCTAGCTAAGTGAAAGGCCTGTTTTACTACCCCAGCCAAGTCATTAACATCAAGGACGAGATAATTGTGTTTGGTGATGGGTAAAGTAATGCCGGTAATATCTGTCTCCTGAAAAGCATCTCGGCCGATAAAGGACTTACTCACTTGACCGGTGACCGCAATTACTGGGGACGAATCAAGGAAAGCATTAGCAATCCCGGTTACCAGGTTAGTCGCGCCGGGGCCAGAGGTAGCAAAGCACACTCCCACCCCTCCCGCTGCCCGGGCATAGCCATCAGCGGCATGAGCCGCTCCCTGCTCGTGACGCACCAGAATATGGCGAAGTTGCGGATATTGGGGTAAAGTATCATACAGCGGTATGACCGCTCCTCCCGGCAAACCAAAGATAACCTCTACCCCTTCTTTTACCAAGCTTTCACATAGAATCTGGGCACCTGTCATCTTCATAATGGCCTCCTTCACCCGCTAAACACGGCTCCGGTGCTAGCGGAACCCACCTTCTCAGCATAATATCTAAGATAACCGGTTCTTACCTTCGGTTCAAACTCAGTTAGCTGCGCCAGACGATTAGCTATCTCTTCATCAGTAAGCTCTAACTCAAGTTTATAATTAGGAATATCAATATTAATCCTATCTCCATCTTTTAAGGCAGCGATTGGTCCCCGGCTAGCTGCCTCAGGAGAGACATGCCCAATGGCAGCACCACGGGAGCCTCCCGAAAAACGCCCGTCAGTAATC
>DAOUZD010000008.1 GCA_030665795.1 Dehalococcoides sp. | reverse complement strand
GCTGGATATAGCCGGCTTCACCAGGTTAAGTGAGAAAACTGTAGCGCAGGCGATTGCTAATGCTGGTCTAGACCATACCGAATGGTCAATCCGCAAGGAAGCCAAAAATGGCGAACCAAAACTACACCTGTATATGGAACTTGATAATAGGCTCAAGCCGGCAGAGGTAACATCAAGCCTGCACCAAGAATTGAAGAAAATAGACTGTTTCTACAATGACCTGGATACTATGATGGATATTCGGCCTCTTGAGGTAACCCTGCTTCATCCCGGGACCTTCAGCGATTACTACGAGGAAACAAAGAAGTTGGGGATGGAATTGCCTTTACGGAAACCGCCTCGGATGAATGCTCCTGACGATGTAATCAACAAACTGGTTCTACTAAGTATTAAAAAATCTTAGAAAAGCGAGGGTGTTGGGCTTGTATGGGAAATCACATTTAGCTAGATTATGGAGTACATTGCCGACAATGAATAACTTCGTAAAGAGAAAAACGAAGGGGTAGCTAATTTTTTATGAGCGCATACCTTATTATACCGTTAGCAGAGGTTGCATTCTGTGTAGGGTTGTTAATCCTTCTCATACGCAGTGGCTTACGTCATGTTGCCAGAAAACCCTTCTCCCTTTTTCTCGCCTGTATGGGCTTATGGGGTCTTTTCATTTTCCTGATGCGCTCCGCTTCCAATCTAGAAATCGCTTTCTTCTGGGAGAAATTCGTTTTCATTGCGATATTAAGCGCCGCTCTGCTCTTCTACAAGTTCACTGCTAGTTTTACCGGCAATACCAAACAGAATCGGCTCCTCTACACCCTGTATTTCTTTTATGTGGTCTTCATTGGTCTGATTCCTACCGGACTGGTGGTCAGTGGAATGCAACTGATGTGGTATGGTAAAGCCCCGATTATTGGTCCGGCCTTCTTCCCCTATGTGCTACTGGTATACGCACCGCTAGCACTCGGGTTAATCATGCTGATAAAGCACTATCGGCAGACCCGGGTTCTCAGCGAGAAAACCCGTGATTCGTATGTTATCGCCGGATTAGTAGTAATGTTCATCGGAGGCACCACTGACTATCTCCCACCCTTAGGTGTCAATATGTATCCCCTGGGTATTATTGGTAACATAGTATTCTGCGTGCTGGCTACAATTGCCATGCTGAAATACGGTCTCCTGGAAATGAGATTAGTGCTGCGCCGCGGAGCTGCTTATACCCTGATAAGTATGTTCATTCTGGGCGTTTTTGGCAGCGTTATTTTCCTGCTCACCACCTCATTCCAGCAACTGACCAGCCCTGCTTCAATAGCTATTGCCGCGGTAACCATATTTATTCTTGCGGCAATCTTTCAGCCCCTCTTGTCCAGGGTACAGAGAATGGTGGATAAATGGTTCTTCCGTGAGCGGTATGACCACCTCCAGGCTTTGTCAAGCTTTTCCAGGAGTATAAAGGATGTTACTGACCTG
Organism: Dehalococcoides sp.; assembly: GCA_030665795.1. The sequence continues at coordinate 9,531 of DAOUZD010000008.1, read as the reverse complement.
AAGCAGCTGTCATCCTCGTTGCTTACTACGATTGTCCGAGCTATGCAGAGCCACGGCGTTTACTTGCTTCTCCCTTCAGAGGAGTCTGGGGACTTTGTTAAATATCACCATACCGGTGAAAAGAGTAAAGGACGGATGCGTTTCTCCACCGATAGCGTTATGGTTCTGGCAATGAGGCAATCCGATGGGTTAATTGATATCAGCGATATTGATGTCATTCCGGCTCTAAAATTTATGAACGATAGTGAAAAAGAGCTACTGGAGAAAAATCAGGCAGAGCTTCTTATCCCGTTGAAAACAAAGGATAGTTTGGCTGGTATCCTGCTCCTCAGTAAAAAACAATCAGACCAACCCTACTCCACTGAAGACAGGCATCTATTACAACTGGTGGCTAATCAGGCAGCTATAGGCATAGAAAATGCTCGTCTTTATGACGAGCTCAAGCAACATTTGGTCAGGTCTTCCAAGCTGGCTTCTTTGGGCGAGTTGGCAGCGAATGTTGCCCACGAAGTCAATAATAGCTTACAAAGCGTGATTAATTTTGGCACAATTCTGCATGAAGATATGAAAGACGGCGACCCTATGAAACATGATGCTAAGGCGATTGAGACCGAGGCTCTACGAGCCAGAAACATAGTGGAAGTTTTACTTGGCATCGCCCGAAAGGAGGCTACCACGAAGGCAGCTGTTGATATTAATGACCTCTTGCGCTCCGTGGTAACTCTTATCCGGTTAAGAGCAAGGACTGACAACATAGCTGTTAGCGAGAGTTACTGCGCAGAGTCACTGATGACCAACGGCAGTGCTGAACAGCTAAAGCAGGTGTTCTTGAATCTATTCACCAATGCTATGGATGCTATGGCAGATGGAGGTCGTGTTGATATTACCACCTCTATCCAAAATGAGCATGCTGTCATAACCATCGTGGATACCGGGACAGGTATTCCTAAAGAAGCCCTCGACAAAATATTTGACCCGCTGTTCACCACCAAACCGAATGGTACCGGTTTGGGACTAACGGTGAGTCAGAGTATCATACACGAACACGGGGGAACGATAGAAGTTGATAGTGCCGAGAAGATTGGAACGAAATTCATTGTGGCTCTGCCGCGCTTAAGATAAAGAAGGGGAAAAGATAATGCCTGAGAAAATACTGGTGGTAGAGGACGAGGACCACATCAGAGAGTCAGCCATGAGGCTGTTGCGAAGGAAAGGCTATGAGACTCAGGGGGCGGCATCTGGTCCTGACGCCCTGGAAATAATTAAACGGGAGTCCTTTGACCTGCTGCTTCTGGATGTGAAGATGCCGGGTATGAGCGGACTGGAAACATTACGGCGAGCTAAAGAAATGGACCCGGAGATTTTGGCTCTTATCATCACTGGCTACGGAACCATTGATACTGTTACCGAAGCTCTGGAATTGGGGGCAGTGGGATTTGTGCGTAAGCCAATGACTATTGACAACCTAACTAAAAGCATTGAGGCTTCCCTAAACAGGGGTCGTTTGAGAAAAGAAAATGCGAGGCTTCAAGCGCTAATGCCCCTTTTTGAACTCAGCAAAGCATTCCTATCTGAAATAAATGAGGATAAGCTCTTAAACCTTATTCTTGATACTGCCATGGCGGCAACAGGGTCTGACGCCGCACAGCTCCTACTGCTGGATGACACCGGCAATCTGATTATGAAGGCAGCACTTGGAGCTTTACCAACACAGGAGATTGGTCAGACAATCAGCGATGAAATAGCAGTAAGAGCTACTTCAACTTTGAAGCCGGTAATTAGGGCTAAGGGAGATGGGAACGTAATTGACAGTGTGGAGATGATTGAACTCCAAAAGTCTGGCTGCGACATATATTTGCCTCTGGTAACCGGCGGAAAGGCTATCGGGATAATGAAGGCTACCAAGTCTGGAAGTGGTAAAGTCTTTAAACAAAGCGACTACGAGTTTTTGTCAACACTCTCCGGACAGAGCGCTATAGCTATAGCCAATGCCAGGCTATTTGAAGGCTTACGAAAAGAACAGGGTGAAGTGCAACGCCTACTAAGGCGGGTGATTTCCACCTCGGAAGACGAGCGATTGAGACTATCATTAGAACTTCACGATGGTCCAGTTCAGTCAATTGTCGCCTCCCAGTATAGCATTGAGGCATGTCGGGAATTGATTATTAGAAATCAACTTGATAAAGCCAAGTCCAAGTTGAGCAATATACCACAGTTACTAGCCCAGAGCGTTGATGGGCTACGCAGGATAATTTGTGACCTTCATCCGCCAGTTCTGGAAAAAGCAGGGCTTTATTCTGCAGTACAGGATTATCTCAGTAATCTGGAAAGAGACGGGAACATTGACTGCTATCTTGATATGCGAGGTACCATGACACGGCTGACACCGGAGACTGAGAGAAGCATATATTACATTGCAAGAGAAGCCATAACTAATACCAGAAAGCATGCCGATGCTTCTGAAATACGGGTTCTGATGGAATTTAAGAAGGATTACCTAAGCGTTATTGTTAACGATAATGGTAAAGGTTTTGACCCTGCTGCCAGTGCTGACAGTATTGATGGCTCGCGTATAGGATTAAGAAGCATGCAGGAACGAGCCAGAGTAATCAATGGCAGTATTGTCGTAGATTCAAAACCGGGTGGAGGTGGGACCACAGTTAAACTTCAAGTTCCCATCAGTGAAGTTACAGACTAAGGGGATTTCATTGGTGAAGTATGAATCTCAGGAAATTTAGAGGTGAGCAAAATGAAAAGAATTAGGGTTTTTCTGGTTGACGATCATCCTATAGTACGTGAGGGCTTGCGTTCGGTTCTGGAGATAGATGATGGAATAGAAGTCGTTGGCGAGGCTGGCACTGGAGAGCAAGCAATAGCCCAGATACCATCGTCCTCAGCAAATATAGTCCTTATGGATGTGAAACTCCCTGGGATTGATGGTATTGAAGCTCTTCATCAGTTGCTCAAGATAAACCATCACCTGGTAGTCATCGTACTGACCTCTTTCGGTGGTGAGCATGTGGTGCGTGCTGTGGAGGCAGGAGCCAAGGGATATCTACTTAAGGGTGTGAGCGGCAAGGAATTGAGACAAGCCATTTACGATGCCTATGAGGGGAACTCAACAATTGACCCGGTTGTTACCGCGCAGCTTGTAGCCGGGCTCATGCGGAAAAAGGGTAGAGGCAGTGGCGGACCAAACGGGTCTCCGCTGACTGCCCGAGAGACGCAAATCCTTGAGTTTGCTGCTCGGGGAAACTCCAACAAGCGGGTTGCGCAGCGATTGAGTATCAGTGAGCAGACGGTGAAGAACAATTTTACCTCCATCCTGAACAAACTACAGGCAAATGACCGAACTCATGCGGTAGTCATAGGCATACGCAATAATTGGATATTTATGCCCTCCGTAGCAGACTTGGTGGACAATGAATAATAACGGGAGAAAATAGATTCTTGGAGACAATTGGTGAATAAGATAAGCATTCTCATTGCTGATGACCATCCAGTAGTGAGACAGGGCATCATCAGCTTTCTGGACGTCTGCGACGAGTTTGATATAACCGGCGAAGCGTCAGACGGTGCGGAGGCGGTGAAGCTGACCCAGGAACTCAGACCGGATGTGGTTCTCATGGACTTAGTGATGCCCGTTTTGGATGGAATAGAGGCTATCCGGCAGATAAAGAAACTGAGACCGGAGACGCGGGTTATCGCGCTGACCAGCTTTGCTGATGACAGTAAAGTATGGGCAGCCATTCAGGCAGGCGCCGAAGGTTACCTTTTGAAGGGAGTATCACCGGCTGACCTGGTAGAAGCAATAAAGTCGGTTCACAATGGAGCGGCGGCGGTGCATCCTGAGATAGCCAAGAAGTTAATGCTCCATATTTCTGGGCGTGACCGGATAGGCTCTTCGCAACCTTTGACTTTGCGGGAGGCAGAGGTTCTAGAGCTGATATCGCAAGGACTGAGCAATGAGGAAATTGCCAATAAACTTTTTGTCAGTCTGCACACGGTCAAAACACATGTGCATAATATACTCCACAAGCTGGGGATGACTCACCGTGTTCAAGCTGCCCTCTACATGGCTAACAGGAACAAAGATACTGGCGGCAATAGCTCTGCTATTCCACCAATGGAGAGGGACGAAGCTGGAAGTGCTGATTTGCAGTGAGGATGAGACCGCTTTTCACTTATCTCTATCGTAGTGAGGGCTACAATGCAGACCGAATCCAAAAAGCTGGGTGAAACGCTAGTTAAGCGAAAAATAATCACTCCGGAGCAGTTAGAAAAGGCTCTTGAGCTGCAGCAAGACAGTGGCCAAAGAGTGGACAAAGTTCTGGTTGAGCAGGGAACAGTTACACCGGCTGATATGGCGACGGCAGTCAGTCTTTACCTTGGCATACCCTTTATCAACCTTGTTCAGAGAAAGCCTCAGCAACAAGCTACTGCTTTAATCCCTAAAGCGTTGGCCAGAAAACATAGTGTTTTACCCGTTGAGCTTGTTGGCAATCGTCTGGTGTTAGCCATGGCTGACCCTCTAGATAAATTAGCCTACCAGGATGTCCAAGATGTGTCCGGGAAGATAATAGAGCCGGTAGTGGCTGTCAAAAACGATATACGGCAGTGGATTGACCAGAACTATGACCATTCTGTAAAGAGCAAAACGGGTACCGAGCAAACTTATGGTTTTCAGCCTCGGCATATAGCAACACCGGCGATGGAGAGGATTGATGAGAGTTCAGTAGGCCAATTCATTGACGCGTTAGTATCCGAAGCAATCCAGAAACGAGCATCGGATATCCATATTGAACCGCAAAAAGACAGACTGCGCATAAGATACCGCATTGACGGGGTTTTGCACGATGTTAAATCTTTACCCCTGGATATTCATCCCAGAATCATCTCGCGGTTGAAAATTCTCGCCAAGATGAATATCACCGAGCGAAGACAGCCTCAAGACGGTCACTTTTCTGTAAAGGATGAGGGCAATGATGTAGATGTTCGTGTTGCCACATATGATACTGCCTGCGGCGAAATGACAGTCTTGCGGCTTCTCAATAGAGCGTTTAGCTTGTTTGAGTTGGATGAGCTCGGCTTTAATCCGTTAACTCTTGAGCGATATGAGCATATGCTGGAAGCTCCTTTCGGAATGATAATAGTGATCGGTCCCACCGGGTCAGGCAAAACGACAACATTGTATGCCTCAGTCAATCATCTCAGGCGTGATGAACGCAATATTCTTACCGTTGAGGACCCTATTGAATATGAATTTGACGGCGTAAACCAGGGGCAGGTCAATGTTAGAGCTGGGCTTACTTTTGCCAGCAGTCTACGGGCGATGCTTAGGCTTGACCCTGATATTATTGTAGTGGGTGAGATACGCGATAGAGAAACAGCCCAGATGGCCGTCCAAATAGCTCTTACCGGTCGCCTGGTTTTGTCCTCAATGCATGCTAACGATGCGGCCAGGGCGCTATTTCGGCTTTTGGACTTGGGTGTGGAGCCTTCTCTCATCTCATCAAGCGTCATCGGCGTGGTTTCTCAGCGGATAGTTCGCCGCGTTTGCCGTCACTGCTGCCGACTTACCCGTGCTTCGCCTGAAGCACAGCTCACCTACTGGGAAGAGTTCGGGCAGAAACGAACTAGGTTCCTGTACGGAACTGGCTGTGATTTCTGTGCTAACACTGGTTATTTCGGCAGAGTAGGTTTATTTGAGGTAATGCTATTGAGTGACGAAATCCAACGCATGCTGATGCAGGGTGCCAGTCCCAAGGAGATAGAGACCCAAGCTGTGCAAGAAGGCATGATAACCATGCGAAAAGATGGGATGATAAAGGTTAAGGAGGGCATTACCACGCCCTCTGAGGTTAATAAGGCCGTTTTTTCCGTTCAACAGTTTTAGGGCTACCAGTAGCGTTCATCTGCTCCCGTAATAACAGTATCAACCCGAAGTAAAGTATGCGTTTTGTTTTTTGATTCAGGCATCAAGTTGCTCAGATGTTCAAGTAAATAGTACTTTGGTCTGTTAACCTGTGTACTATTGGACGATTGATTACTGGGAGTTTGGGCTTTATTATTTAAACTAGGAGTTGTAAAAAGTCGTAAAGAGAAGCGCATTCAAGGGCTAAGTTTCGGGGAGAAGTTACCTGATATGAGAAAGATAAAACGACAAGATGTTCAGCAGTTGCTGGGCAGACAATTTCGTATGGTAAAGAATGGTCTGGACCCGGCTCAAGTTACGGCTTTTCTTGAAGAAAACGCAGGGTCAAGTGAGGCGGCTCTGGAGCGTCTAAAGCGCTATACTTCTCTCCAGCGGCTTTCTGAAACAGTTTGGTCAATGGCAGAAGAGACCCGCGAGACTGCTGACCAAATTAAGCAACAGGCAAGAGAAGAGGCAGAAGAGGAGAAAGCCCGAATAATCAGGGAAAGTCAGCTCGAGGCTAAGCAAATAGTAGCTGAGACCAAGGCAAGGTGTATTACTTGTGTTGAAAGCACAAATTCTATTATTGCAGAGGCCGTTAGAAAAGCTAAAGAGACGCTAGATTCGCTTCTAGGAGAGGCAGATAGTGGCTTGGGCAACAATAGCAATGTAACCTATTACAGCTCAAATCCAGCGGTTGAACAAGTTAGCGGGGAGTCACCACCTGCTTCACAGCATAATGTTGACGGTGTATCTGGTAATACAGAAATGCAGGGCATGGTGCGAACTCAGCAATCAACGGAAACGCAACAGCATCATCCCATAACCGAAGAGCTAGAAGAGACAGCGGACAGCAAGTTCAGCCCTGCCGAAATGAATTTTGAGAAGGCCTTGGAGGAGACAGAGGACAACAGGTTAAGACCTGCCGAGGTGAATTTTGAGAAGGTGTTGGAGGAGATAGAGGAAAACCAATCAGGCCCTGCCGAAATGAATTTTGAGAAGATATTAGAGGAAGATAAACCTTCCAATGCTGCGGCCCAGGCTAAGGATAACAGCAGCTATAACCTTTACATTGGTAAGTTGACCCTCTTAATACTCGGAGAAGCAGACCGGTTATGGATGTCGGAGCTAAGGCAGCGACTAGATAACATTGCGGGCATAAATGTCTTGATGGAAGCAGGTAGTGACGCGGCAGAAATCATCATGACCTTATCCCTGGCCAACCCCGTTGCATTGACTCCAATACTACTGGATATGCCATATGTGGATAAAGTCATTGAAGACGAACATAAGACGAACAAGTCCTCCCAAAATACCCCGGGAGTGATTGGCTATAATTCGGGAGAAGAGCTGCCAGAGACAACGCTAATGGTGTTAATCAGCAGAAACGGAAACGGAAACGGCAAGCTTGCAAAATGACACCGCTAACAAGACTGCCATATGAGCCTCAGCGTGAGAGCTAACACTCAGCCCAGATTTTTAAATTTCGTGCTTCATCATTAATTTTAGTTCAACTTCTCAATAGTATTATCCCAGCAGCTGAATTGCCTTTCTTCATAAAACTGTCCCCAATATAGCCGGGCTGAAGTGAAGAAACGACCGGTAAGTAGGCTAACTAATCTCAAGCGTTGAGCCTTCGGCAGTTTTGACCACATCAATGCGGGTGGGGAAGACATCTTTAAGCTCATCAAGATGGGTAATAATCAGTATCTTGTCAAAGTCCTCTTGAATGGAGTTTATCGCCTCTTTGATTTTTTCCAACCCGACGCTATCTTGAGTGCCGAAGCCTTCATCAACGATCAGAGTGGGCAGTGGGGCTCCGGCTCGCTTGGCTAGTAGCTTGGACAGAGCAATGCGAATGGCAAAGTTGATGCGGAAGGCTTCACCGCCGCTAAACATTTCGTAGCTTCGCAGCCCTAGCTCATCGGAGATATTAATATCCAGAGTTTCCCGTAAGTCGCCTTTCTTTGTCTCCCGCTGGGGTTCCATTTTGACATGCATTCTATTATCGGTCATGCGCCCCAGCAGTTTATTGGCTTCAGCTTCAATCTCAGGAAGTGCCATCTCAATGAGCAGGGCTTGTATCCCCTCTTTACCAAATGCTTGGGCTAACTCTTTGTAGATTTTCTCCTCTTGGGAGAGTTGACCCAGCAGTTTTGTTTTCTCCTTCTTCTTATTCCCCAGTTCGGAACAGCGCTTTATCTTCTCTTTGGCACTCCATATCGTTTCCTGGGATTGGCGTTGCCGGGTAAGCAGCGCTTGGTGTTCGGCTTCCGCCTGGTTCAGTTCATTAACTATCTGGGGAAGCGAGTTAATTTCCAGGGCCAGGTCTTGTCCCCTTTGGTTATCTGACTCCAGATTGTGGCGTAGCTCTTGAGCAGCCTCCTCAGCTTTGGAGGTCTCCTCCTTTTCCTGGTTGATGAGCCTTTCGGCTTCCTCCAGCCTCAGTTGCTGATTTTCATATTGTTCCAGGGTAGTCAGGTTTTGGCGAACCTCTTCGTGCTGGTGTGAATCATAGTCAAGTTTGGTCAATTCGTCTTCAAGCCGGTGTAAAGTCTCCTGCTCAACAGGGGCAAAGTCCTTGCTAGCCAGGCGCTGTTCAATTTCAGTCAGCCTTTTTCCCTCTTCGTTTAACTGATTAGTGGTTTCTTCGGCTTCGGTGATTTGACGGGTAAGGATGCTGGCTCTGGTTTGGGCTGAGGTCTTATCCTGATTCAATTTTGTTTCCAGCTGCAGCGCCTCATTTTTAGCCGATTCAAGCGCTGCTTTCTTGCCAGCCAGCTCATCTTGATTTGCCTTTAGAGAATCGGATTTGCTCTGCATATCGGCGTCATATTTGGTTTTTATTCGCTCAATGCCGTCTGTACCCAGGTCTGTCTCACACAGTGGGCACCTGGCACCGCTCTGGGTTACCAGAAGGTCAAGCTTTTCTGCTAGCTCCCTTATTTCTCGCTCTAGCTGGGTGTTGCTGGATTCCAGATAATGAACCTGAGCCTGTAATTCCTGGCAAGCCTGTCTTTTTTGATTCAATGTCTCTTCCTGCACCACCAGTTGGCTTAATTGATTTTGTATCTGCTGTAGCTCACTTTGGTAGAGGGGTAGCTTTTGTGAAGTAGCTTCTAGTTCCCCGATTCTGCTTTGAATTACGGCGTGGTCTTTAACCAGGGCTTGCCCTGCCTGGGCTATCGTCATCTCCAGGCGGTGCTTGCGCTCGTTAAGAGAAGCCAGGTATCTAAACTTCTGGTCAAGTTCATTGCATAGTTTCTTGGCTGAACTAAAGCGGGTATAGCCTTCTTCTATGGCGCTGCGCTGGGTGATTAACTGCTCATACTCCCTGACTCTGGACTGGTGTTGTTTCGCCCGTTCGTTCCAGCGTTCCAGGTTTCCTCCTGCCTGGGCGATATGCTCCTGCAATTGAGTTAGCTGTTGTCTCTTGTTTTCCAGTAAGTCCCTTTCCTGTCGCAGTCCGTTCAGCCTGGATTCGTGCTCCTGTATCACGCTTTCTATCTGAGTAAGCTGGCTCTGTGCCGTTTCCAGCTCAGCTTGGTAGGTGGGGAGCTGGGCTAATTCGTTATCAATATCCTGAATGGCAGTATTTAGCTGAGCACTTTCTGATT
>DAOUZD010000086.1 GCA_030665795.1 Dehalococcoides sp. | reverse complement strand
TGATGACATTTTCAATTCCCTGTCGGATGAGGGTATTGGTCTCGGGGTCAATTTTAACCTCAGTGGTACCCGGGACCTGCTTCAGGCAAACGATGACATTCATTTCGTTCTTGCCTTTCTCTTCCTGAGTTCAATGGCGATGGCGTTTCGCAGGACTTCATTGGAACCTTCGTATATCTGGGTGATTTTGGCATCCCGCATCATTTTCTCCAACGGGAAATCCCGCATATAGCCAATACCCCCACAAATTTGTACCGCGTTCGTGGTAACCTTCATCGCCGCGTCCGAAGCAAAGACCTTAGCCATAGCTGATTCCTCAGTAACGTTCCTGGCACCGCTATCAACCATCCTCGCCGCTGCGTAAACCAAGGCCCGAGCCGCTTCAACCTGAGTGGCCATTTCACCCAGTATATCCTGGACTACCGGTAGCGAAATCAGGGGCTGGCCGAACTGGATACGCTGCCGGGTATAGTCCACCGCCGTTTCCAAAGCTCCCTGAGCAATACCGATTGCCTGAGAGCCTATCCCCGGTCGAGAATGGTCAAAAAGCTTCATTGCCTGGAGGAAGCCCATGCCCGGCTTACCAATCAGGTTCTCTTCCGGAACCAGACAGTTTCGAAAAATCAGTTCCCTGGTCGCCGAAGCACGAATGCCCATTTTTTTCTCTTTCTTCCCGAAAGAAAAGCCCGGTGTGTCCTTCTCGACCAAGATAGCACTGGCACCACGGGCACCTCTTGTTTTGTCCGTCAGGGCAATAACGGTATATATCTCGGCTTCGCCGCCATTGGTGATAAATTGTTTCGTGCCATTAAGCACATAGCCGCCTTCAATTTTTTCCGCAGTTGTTTTGATAGCGCTAACATCACTGCCCGCCGTTGGTTCGGTTACGGCAAAGGCAGTCAGCTTCTTGCCGCCGGCAATATCGGGAAGATACTTCCGCTTCTGCTCCTCAGTTCCGTAATCTATCAGGGTAAAAGAACCCAGGGCATTTACCGCATAGCAAACGGCAACTCCGCTGCATATCCGGCTCAGTTCCTCCACCACCAGGCACAGTTCAAGACAGCCACCACCCAGCCCTTCATACTCTTCCGGGATAAAGACACGGAACATGTCGGCATCAGCCAGGTCTTTCATTATCGCCCAGGGGAACTCTTCGGTTTCATCAAGCTCCGCCCTGACCGGTAAAATCCTTTCTTCAGCAATCCTCCTGGCCAGGTTTTTAATTGTCTTTTGCTCTTCAGTTAAGAAATATTCCAAGAAAATACTCCCTTCTCCTCGTCAGGTAATTATCTGCCCGGTCGGTTAAAATACTTATCCCTGGTTGTAATATTAAACTAGGCGATTGATACTCTTGGCAACTACCGCGGAGGATATTTTAGAAGCTGTTCCACTTTAACGAAAATCAACTTAAATTATAAGCAAAGCCGTGTCTTTGCGTCAAGCTGACGGCCAACAGGGTATCTTGACATAGTCCATTGCGGTGATTATACTACCGATTGACGAGCACAGAGCAATAAAGCAGTCTGGTATAAGGGGGGTGAGTCCAGTGGCAGCCAAAGCTTTTGTTCTCATTGAGACAGCGGTGGGTAAAAGTAAGGAGGTGGTTACCGCTCTCAGCAAGCTGAAAGGGGTAATTTCGGTGGATACGGTAACTGGCCCCTATGACATCATCGCTATTTTGCAGGGGGAGTCCTTGAATGATATTGGAGACCTAGTTACCGGTAAAATCCATCCTATCCCCGGCATTTCCCGAACGGTGACCTGTCTCGCCATATAGGCTACGCTTTTAAACTCCTCAATACTTCATCCACCGTCTGTTCATCAGTAGAAGCCCCAGCCGTGATACCGAGATGGCGTTTACCGGCAAGCCAGGAGGGCTGGATTTCCTCGACAGTGGCAATCAGATGTGTTTCCGTCGCTGTGGCGCATAATTCAGCCAGACGATTGGTATTGGCACTATGATGCCCACCGACGACGAGCATCAGGTCCACCTTATTGGCCAGTTTGAGGGCCGCCGACTGCCGTTCTCTAATATCATGACAGATGGTATCGATAATCCGCATCTCCGAATCCCGAGCAAAAGCGACATCAATCAGCTTCTTGATAAATTCGGCAAAATGGGCTGGCACCTGAGTCGTCTGGGATAGAATCCCCAAACGACGGGGTATGCGGTCAAAGGTGGCGATAAACTTCTCATCAAGGCTAGCGATTCCCTGGCCTTTAGTCCAGCCGAGAATACCCTTGACCTCGGGGTGGGCAGCATCACCGTAGATAACCACCAGAAAGCCCGACTCAGCCAGCCTCCGGGCGGCAACCTGAGCGCGGGTAACGAAAGGACAGGTAGTGCTAATGATATCAATATGACGAGCCCTGATTTCCTTTTCTAGCTGCGGACTTATCCCGTGAGAGCTGGTGACCACAGCGTCGCCCTGTATATCGGCCACATTTCTGGCTACCTTCACCCCGATTCTGGCTAACTTCTGTAGCACCTGGTCGTTATGCACCACCGCCCCCAACGTTTCCACACCACCACGTTCACGAGCCACCTTTTCCAAGATGTCAACGGCTCGCCTGACGCCGAGGCAAAAGCCTATTTTAGTCGCTTTTTCAACTCTCACGCTTTCCGATTTTCTGATTGCCATAATCCCCTCGATATTCCGCCGGGAGAAGCTCAGCGACGTGCTCCATTATGGAATGAGTAAACTCGATAAGCTTTACCCGGGTCAATTTACCGTTTACCGGTGATAGATAGAAAGGATAGCCAATATTCACCGTTATTTCAGGACGGCGAAGCCACCAGGTAATACCTTTTATATTTTCGGTTCCAGCAATGCCTATCGGGAGAATAGGCACATTACTGCGCGCCGCGATTAGGGCCGCACCGGGGAAAGCTGACTCCAACTGGGTACTCCGGCTCCTTCGCCCCTCGGGGAACATGACTAAAGCCATACCCTGCGCCAGCAACTGCTCTGACTTACGCATTGCCTCTCTATTCACTCCGCCCCGGCGCACCGGAAAGACACCACAATTGCGCATAATATAGCCCGAGAGTCCGGGACGAAATAATTCTTCTTTGGCCAGGAACATCACTTTCCGGTTAACACTGACGCCGATTATCGGTGGGTCAGCTAGATTAAGATGATTAACTACGATGAGCAGGGGGCCCTGGCCGGGGATGTTCTCTTTACCCCTTACCCGCCAGCGGGTGAAGAGAAACAGTAATACTCTGGTTATAAATCTGGCTCCGTAATAAATCCAGTGCATCGCCTTATTCTTACTGAAGCAAAAGCCTTATTTTTCATTATATCCTGCGACAAGAGCAAAGACAAACAAGGAGAAGGAGAGGTGGATAAAGGAGATGAGGTTAATACCTGACTTATAAAATCAAGTTCAATAATCCCCCCGCAGAAAGGGCGACAACAATCATTATTCCCGCCGCTTTGAGCAGGCCAAAAGCACCCAGTTCCCTGAGAAGCACCACAAAGGTAGCCATGCAGGGGAAAAACATGGCCAGAACAACACAGCCAATAACCAGTTGCTCCGAAGTTAGCGCCAGAGGAGCCAGCATGCCTACCGCTACATCCTTGCGCAGGAAACCGATAACCAGAGCCACCACCGCCTCCTTGGGTAGTCCCAGAAGGCCAGTCACCACCGGTGCGGTAAAATTAGCGATGGCATCGAACACACCCAGGGTATAAAGTATATTTATGACCAGAACGGCACCTAGAATTATGGGAATCGCCTCCCTCAAGAACCAACGAACCCTCATCCATAATTTCAGCAGTACCGTTCGCCACGGTGGCAGTCGATATGGCGGTATCTCGATGAGCAACTCCGGGCTAAATCCTCTGGCAAACCGATTAAGGATAAGCCCCAAAATAATCCACACGATGAATAATGTCCCGTAGACCATGGCGACATACTGCCACCCACGTTCTCCAACCAGGCCAAAGACCATTGCCTGTAGCGCTGCACAGGGAACGGCAATAGAAATCAGCGTGGCGGCAATAAACCTTTCTCGCTTACTTTCTAGAATACGCGTTGCCATAACAGCCGGCACATTGCAACCAAGTCCCAATAGAGTAGGGATGATGGCATAGCCATGCAATCCCAGGCGGTGCATGATAGTATCCATCAGAACAGCCAGTCGCGGCAGATAGCCGATATCCTCAAGCAGACCGAGCATGAGGTAAAAAGAGACAATATAGGGTAAAACCATAGCGAATGGAACATAGAGCCCGGTAGTCAGCAGACCAAAGGCTTCAACATAGTTAATTTCACCGCCGGCGATACTACCTATCAGGGTACTGTGAAGAAAACCGGTACCGCCGAGGAGATTGCTTAAGCCTAATATTACCGGTGTCCATAGGTTCTCAAATATGGGGTCAAAGACATAGCCAATCAGGCTCTCACCAATGAAACGGACCACCAGAAAGGTGCCAGCCAGAACGGCCAAAGCTATAAAACTCCCGGTGAGAGGCTTGACACTATCCTCTTCCAGGCGCTACAGCCACCTATGGTGGCGATGGGTGACCTGCTGTACCTGGTCAATGATATTACCAATCGCCAGCCAGCGCTCATCATGGTCACTTGGCGCCAACTCAAGTGAAGTGGCGCCAGGGATATTCTCGACCAATTCCTTTATTCCCTGCCCGGTGATGGCTACTGTAGGAATAACCGGTACCCCCAGCAGCTCTTCGAGCCGCCTCACATCAATATGGATTCCCCGATGTCCAACATCATCCCACATATTCAAGGCGACTATCATCGGGATTCCCTTTTCCAGTAATTGCAAAGTTAAATTGAGATTCCTTTCCAGATTGGTGGCGTCAACCACATTGATAACGATATCCCCGGTATCAAG
>DAOUZD010000066.1 GCA_030665795.1 Dehalococcoides sp. | reverse complement strand
CCTTTAATTTTTGATACCCCAATACGTGGATGCTGCTATTTGGCGTGCTACCTAGGTCAAAGGGTACTCTGTCTGGCTCTTGGTGGCTAAGCGCCTTGATGACTCTTTCCCGGTGACTTAAAGACATACCACCACCTCCTTGGAAAACTATATGATGACATTATAATAGCATTCTTATCACTAAGCCAACTTACTATCTCACCAATATGGATGACATCGGCAAATTTCGGGGAGTTAGAGCCCGCTTCTTTACCTCTCCCATGCCCGCCGGCACCGGTGCCCCCAATGACCTCCTTTGCCATCTAAAAACCTCCTTAATCGATGAAACTAGGTAATTGAACCGGTGTTTTCAGTTACCTCTTTGGCCTCTTAGTTTTATCTTCCAGCTTATTCAGGGGTTTCTTTGGTTTGCCAAAATCAACAAACCACCTTTTGGCATATAACTTTGTTTCCGATGGCAGAGTTTTTATCCTGGACGGGAGTTTTGGTCTCTGCAGTGAAGAAATCCAACCGTAAGCATTCGATAGTTTTGGCCTCGGCAACAGAAAAACCCAGCCGTAGAAATCGGACAATTTGTGTGGAGATAAAATCCAGTCGTAAGCATTGGACAGTTTTGTCTTTCCCAGCAGTAAAAGAAGCAGGGAAGTCATCACGATACTTAATAGAACTACGCCGTAGGTAACATTCTTGATTAGTTCCCCACCGATAACCCCTTGCTGGAAGGGTATTGAAGCTAAAACCGCTGCCGCCAAACCTTTCGGTACCATAATCGCCATAATCGAAGCGTCTTTTACCGGAATCGATTTATTCACCGTAACTTTAACCGCCGGAATACGAAGGATAAAAACCAGAACCGTGAGAATTACGGCCAGCTGAATTAACCAGCCACTTATCAATTCCAGAGATATTCCCAGATAGACGAAAAAGAAAGTTTTCAATAAGAAAGCAACCTCGCTGAAGAAAGCTCTCTCCGTTTGGCTCAGGCCCATTGGCTCATTGGCTTGGGGCTTTCGGAAAACGTAGAACCGAATTGATTCCACATTGCCTATGGTAATACCGAAAGCCAAGGCGGCAATGGCACCGTTAAAACCCAGTATCTCGACAATGCCAAAAATGACAAAAACAAAGGCGGCCGTAGTGAACATGGTATTTTTAATGGCGTGTATTCTATTGAGGAACCTTGACCAGATAAAAGCCCCGACAACACCAAACACAATCGCTACCAGAAAAGAGGCAATCACGTTGCCGGTAACCGCAGCAATTTGAAACTCACCCAGTTTATAGGCTTCGATGAGAGCCAGCGTAATGACAATGCTGAGGACATCATTTACTGATGACTCTATCGAGAGCATGGTCTGGCTATCTTTCCTCATTCGGAGTTGTTTCACTAGTGGAATGACGATTGCCTCTGAGATAGAGCCAACAATCGCCCCCAGAATAAAGGCAGGTATTAACTCCAGGTCAGTGAGCCAGAGGGTGAACCCGGCGACAGCTAGCATAGAAAGGAAGAAACTCGTCGTGGCCAGCGCCATGGCGCCGCCGACAGCTGAGCGCAAGGTAACCAGTTCTAGAGCCGTGCCGCTTTCAAACAGGATAATAATCAGGGTAACGGTGGTCAGAATCGCTCCTGCGGTGCCAAACTCGGTCGGGGAAACTAGCCCCAGAATGGGACCGATACATATGCCGATAATAATTAACCAGAGAACATCGGGGACTCTGGTCCGACTGAAAATAGCCGTAAAAAGATGCGCCAGAAAAATCAGGACGCCCACGAAAACTATTACTGGAGCAATATCTTGCATCAGTATTTACCCTTTATATCGAGCAGTATATTATAACCAATCTGTAATGGATACTTTAGGTAGCTGAGCCGTCTTTGTCAAGAGCCGCCAGTCCGTTAAACGTTTCGTCAGAAGGTGCCGTTCAGGTCATGGTTGACGACAATATATAACCCATCTACAATGGCATTAGGAGAACTGGGTTGGCGTTAAGCAGAGAACGGACCTACTACAAAGCAGTGCGTAGGGCGGTAGCCGCTTTAAATTCCTCGACAAGCGTCAAAGAAAAACTTGAGGTTATCGTTAGGGGCACCGCTAGGTCTATGAAGGCCGGGACCTCGCTGGTACTCCTTGACGCCAATAGAAAGAAGCTAATCCATAGCTCTTCGAGGGGGCTACCCCAGTTCTATCTGCGCAAGGGTGTGCTCGATGCCGAGGTGAGCCTCTCTGAAGTTATCACCGGCCAGCCTGTCATCATACCTGAAGTGGCTGAGGACAGCCGCATCCAATTTCCCGAAATCGCCGCCAAAGCTGGCATCGTCTCAATAGTGGGCATTCCGGTAATACTCGGTGGGCAAGCGGTGGGCAGCCTTAGAATCTACACTAAGGAGCGCAGCGAGTTCAGCAATCGGGATATTAACTTCGTGACCACTATGGCCAATATGGCGGCCTTGGCCATTAGCGGTGGCTTGTCATCTGGAGAGGGAGGAGAAGTGGGGGTGATAAAGCGAGGGGACTCGGTTGAGGCGACGCCGTTGCGCAAAGCGCGGGCGGTTACCTTTGCTCACCCGAGTGAGGAGGAATTTACCCGAATACTTGACTTCTACAATATAGAGTGGGTGTATGAGCCCCGCTCTTTTCTGCTGAGGTGGGAGGGTGAGAGAGCCACTGAAATGTTTACTCCTGACTTTTATCTGCCCGGTCTTGATTTGTACATCGAGCTGACCACTCTCAAGCAGAGTTTGGTCACCGAGAAGAACCGCAAGTTGCGGCGGCTCAGGGAGCTGTACCCGGAAGTCAAGGTAACCCTGCTTTACAAAAAAGACTACGACCACTTGTTGGCCAAGTATGGTGCCGGTCCGCTGGCGCAGACCCGGGCTCACGGCATCAGTCGCGTCCTTTATTCCACCTCTGAAATTGAGAAAAGAGTTCGAGCGCTAGCCAAGCAAATATCCCGGGACTATGCTGACCGCCGGCCTGTCCTGGTAGGTGTGCAGCGAGGTTTTCTCTGCTTCATGGCTGACTTAATTCGGCAGATAACCGTTCCCGTTGATTTGGACTTCATGGCGATATCGTATTACGGTGGTGACGACAACTCGGTAGTTAAAATCACCAAGGATATGGACCTCAATGTGGCGGGCAGGCATGTTCTTATGGTGGAAGACATCGTTGATACTGGCATAACCCTCAATTATATCCTCAACCACTTGCGCGCCAAGGGACCGGCCAGCCTATCGGTTTGTACGCTGCTGGACAGGCGGGTGCGTCGAATACTGGATGTTCCTCTTGACTATATCGGCTTCGAAGTTCCCGATGAATTTGTCGTTGGTTACGGATTGGACTACCGGGAGGAGTACCGGAACCTGCCTTTTATCGGCGTCCCCCGCATTGAGAAGAAACCAAAGAGGAAAATTAGTCGCCAGAAAGATTAACCTGAGGCTAAAACTGGTGCCTAAAAAAGCGCCCCAGGTAACCTTTACTTTCGCGGTAGCCCACTTCCTGACTCCCTTTGGGATTGCTCCTACTCGGTTGCCTCTCAGCGGATTACCACTACTGCTTCAGTTACCTGGAGCATCATAAATATGCCACAAGCTGCCACAATTGTCAAGGCAATTGATGGGCAAAAAATCGACGGTAGAGGGGTTGGACAAGAAAATTCATCCTCGACCACGCTAGCTAAGTGCTTTTTTCTATCTTTTTTGAAAGAAGGGAGAGTGGGGGGTTTTACTTGACATAAAGTGAAGGGAAATAGATACGGAATAGGTGGTAAAGCATCACTCTATATTAACGCTGATTACCTCCTGCCGGGCAATCACTGGTCCTTCTAAGGTCGCCCGACGATAGACAAGAATTATGTCGGTTTTACCTTTTTTTAGTGCCTTGAATCGGAAAACCTGGAGTAGCACAATCTTCGTCTCTCCCCGTTTTTCTGTGTCTATCGTGCTCTCTACGAGCTTAAGCATGCGCTCATCGTAGTCTTCACGCCACATGTAGCCAGAATTAAGGTCGAATACCCGAGCGACACTAAACTCTTGATTAACGCCAGTGTTGATTGTCTCCACGACGTTAACACCAGTCCTTGTGTCGACATCGGTCTTTGACTCACCGCTACAGCCAGCTATCAGACCGACCGCTACTGTAAATACTATAAACGGAAGCAAAAACCTCTTCATCGAGCTCTCCTTTGCTTGGTTACACGGTCTCAGTTTATCGCTTGTGAGTGTGGCGCGTCAATCATTTGCCAGTTCTGAAACTTTAAGCCCGCCACCTGCTTCAGTTGACCCTTCTGCTGAAGATAAACCTTGCCTATCACAGATTGGCTGGGTTAAAATAACTTATAGTTGGACAGGATAATACCGGTAGCTGGAATTCATTTCAGGAACCGGTTGTTGGCAAAGGCGGGAGAAGATGAGTGAGCCCAAAATCTCAGTTATAATACCGACACTGAATACTGCCGCTAAAGTCGAGAGATGCCTGGAGGCGATTTTCTCTCAGTCAATTAAACCGTATGAGGTTATCGTTGTTGATGGGCGTTCCACAGATGAGACGGTAGAAAAAGCCAGGAAATTTCCGGTGGAGGTGTTTTTTCAAGACTACGGTGCCTGTGGCGCGGCGCGGCAGATAGGGTTGCAGAATGCGCAAGGAGAATTTATCGCCTTTACTGACGCTGACTGCATCCCGAGTGGAGATTGGTTGCGCAATCTACTCGCCGGGCTTGGAGAGGGTATCGTTGGTGTTGGTGGCAGGATTGAAAACATCGGTGAAGGGAGATGGACCCGCGCTATCAACCTGGCTTTTGCCACCTTTCTGGGAAGTGGGAGGTCGATACAGGGGAGAACTTTCACAACCAGGAAATTTGTCAAAAGTGTCAGTGCCTCCAACAGTATGTATCGCAGGAGTGACCTGATTAAGTTTGGCGGTTTTAATCCTGACCTATCCGGCGCCGACGAAATAGAACTAAACGCCCGGCTGCGAAAGGTTGGCAAGCTATTGTATGTCCCGGAGGCTACCATTATTCATGACCACGGCAGAGGTTTGAAGGAGTTTGCCCAAAATATGTACTACTACGGTGGGTGGCGAAAGGAAAGCGGCATCTGGGACTTGCCGTCGATTCCCCCTTTGCTTGCCCCCCTGCTGCTGCTCACACTGCTCATCAACTACTGGATTCTGCCCGCTTTCATCGGTGCCTATCTGGTCATAATTGGAGCCATCGGTTTAAGATTCGCTATCCAGGAAAGAAACATTATTTACCTGGTGTCAATTCCCATCATTTATCTCGTTGAGCACTTTTGCTACACCATTGGTTTCTGGAAAGAAATAATTCGCCCCCGCCAAATACGCAAAGTGACTGAGAGACAATCATAGTGAATATCCTGTTGTTAAACCCGCCTTTCAAGGGCAGATTCTCTAGAACTTCGAGAAGCCCTGGTGTCACCTTGGGCGGGACAATATATTACCCTTTTTGGCTGGCCTATGCTGCCGGAGTTCTTGACCAGAATGGTTTTCCGGTCAGTCTCATTGATGCTCCCGC
>DAOUZD010000058.1 GCA_030665795.1 Dehalococcoides sp. | reverse complement strand
AGAGGGGGGCGAGGGTTGAGATTCTAGTACCCCGACGCGGTAACAAAAAACAACTGGTGGATATTGTCGCCGAAAACGCCAGGCAGGGCCTGGAACAGCTTAAAATCAAGCAGCTCGCCACGCCCAAAGAACTGGAGGCGGCTCTAGCCGAAATAGAAAAAGAGCTTCATCTGCCTCACCTGCCGATGCGGATGGAAGCCTATGACATCTCTGATATCCAGGGAAAGGCGGCGGTGGGTAGTATGGTGGTCTTCGAAAAGGGAAAAGCAAAACCGGCCCACTACCGACGCTTCAAAATTAAGACGGTGTCCGGGGCCAATGACTATGCCATGCTTAGTGAGGTGCTCAAGCGGCGATTCAAGCATCTTGGCCGTGAGACTGCTAGCACAGACACCTGGGCAATCGTACCTGACCTTGTCCTGATTGACGGCGGCAAAGGACAGCTTAATGCGGCCCTATCGGCAACGGGTGAAATCGGGGTTACTGCGGTGCCCATCGCCAGTCTAGCCAAAGAAAATGAGGAGATTTTTATTCCCCGAAGGGCGAGGCCGATTGTGCTGCCCCGCAGCTCTCCCGGACTGCAATTGTTGCAGCGTCTTCGAGATGAGGCACACCGCTTCGCGCTGGGTTACTTCCAGAAAATACGCAGGCGGGAAACCTTCAGCTCAGCTTTCGACAACGTGCCTGGCATTGGCCCCAAGCGTAAACGCGCCCTGCTGAAGCAGTTTGGCTCGGTCCGGGCCACCAGAGAGGCGTCTCTTGAAGAGCTAGCGGCCACCAAAGGCATGACGGAAAGCCTAGCCAAAAAAGTGAAGGAGTCTTTGTAAGGATGCCAGCCAATCTACCACCGCAATATTTTGACGCGGAGAAGAATTTCCGGGCGGCGAAAAGTCCTGCCGAGAAGATAGTCGCTCTGGAAGAGATGCTGGCGATTATGCCCAAGCACAAGGGGACGGACCACCTCCGTGCCGAGCTAAGAAGTCGAATTGCCAAGCTGACGCAGCAAGCGGGCAAGAAAACCGGTGCGCAGCGGACATCGATGGTCATTGAGAAAGAGGGAGCCGCCCAGGTGGCGGTCATCGGGTTGCCCAACGCCGGCAAATCACAGCTTGTGGCCAGTATTACCAACGCCTCACCCACGGTTGCTGACTACCCCTTTACCACCTATGCGGTCAGTCCGGGGATGATGGAATTTGAGAATATCCAGATACAGATGCTTGATACCCCGCCCCTGGTGCCCCAGTTTATCGAGTGGTGGCTACCACCCATGCTGCGGCGGGCAGACGCTTTACTCATTATGGTGGATTTAAGCGTAGTGCCGCTAGCCCAGATGGAAGCCGTTATGGAACAACTGGAAAAGATGAGAATTGACATCGGTGTCAGAAAGATGGAAGAAGAGGTTATAAGTCGGCAGAAGGCGCTGATTACGGGCAATAAACTGGACTTAGAAGTTTCCCGTGAAAACTACGCCACTTTGCAGGACAGGTATGGAGAGCAACTACCGATGCTGGCGGTCTCGGCTAAGGAAAGAACTGGCTTGGAGGAATTAAAGCTGAAAGTGTATCAAGTGCTGGATATTATCCGGGTCTATACCAAGGTCCCCGGCCAGAAGCCGGACTTTAACGCCCCGATAATACTGGAGCGACGAGGGAGCACACTGGTCGATGCCGCCGAAGCGGTGCATAAAGACTTCCGCGCCCGGCTGAAGTATGCCCGGGTGTGGGGTTCGGGGAAGCACGATGGTATAATGGTGAAGCGAGACCATGTTTTGCAGGACGGCGATGTCATAGAGTTGCATATGTAGTGAGACTTAATATTTTGTAGGAGGTAAAAATGCCTACTCGGCCGGGGTGGCATGATGCTTACTGGAGAAGTCTCGACAAGGAGACAGCAAGGAAAATACGAACCACCTGCCCTCGCTGTGGTAGTGCCAAGACGTACTATAGTGAGCAGTTTAGGACCTGGCGCTGCGGGAAGTGTGAATATATCTTTGTGGTAAGGGGATTTGGTGATGAAGTACCCTGGTGGAAGCGTCTATTCACCTTCTGGAAGAAGTGAGCAGTTACAAAAAGGAAAAAACCGTAGTCGTATATTATAAAGGGCTTGACATATTAAAGCAGTTAATAGAAAATTACATGGGGGAGATAAAGAGGTAGTCAATCAAAGGAAGCAATTGCTGTAGCCTTTAGATATTGGTGAGTAAAAAGGGGGGTAGGGCAATTGGAAAAAGCTGAAGCTCCCGAACAGGTTGACAGAGAAAGTGAACAAAAGGCTATCCGGCGAGCAAACGAGAGAGCCAGAACCGCCAGATGGGACCTCAATATCGCCATATTCCTGTTTGCAGTCTTGATTATCATTATGGTACTGCTCTTTCAGGGAATTGCCCTTGAGGCTGTTGCCTCAATTGCCGTCGTTGGATTGGGCATGGTCTGGCTCGTGGGATGGAGGCAGGGGAGGCAACTATATGACCGTTTCCTTGAGGAAGAACTGGCGAAATTGGAGTTTGAGCGAAGCCGGAAGGTAGAGGAAACGATAGAAGAGGCGGTTCAGCGGGCGCTGCGCGCAAGGTGGCATGGCTAGGAAAAAGTCGTCTCCCGCTCCCCTGATTAGAGTGTCTTAATCAGAGAAATCCCATTTTAATTTGAAATCCCCCTTTATGAAAAGCACATTATGGAAGTATTAAACAGTATTCCAATCGATATAGACCTCGAAGCGGTCTTAAGACGAATGCAGGTCCGTAATAGAAGCGAGAGTATTGTCAAAAACGTTGAGGAAATGCTCGAGGTGGCTCGTCCGATAGCTAAACCTAAAGCGGTTTATGATGTTGTCTACGTTGAGAATAAAAATGGAGACTCGCTGGAGGTTGGTGGGGTAAAGTTTACCAGCCGTGTTCTCAGAGTTAATCTGGATAAAGTGGAGCGAGTTTTTCCCTATGTGGTAACGTGCGGCAAAGAATTGGATGAAATAGATATCCAGTCTGGTGATTTTATCAAAGGTTACTATCTGGACCAGATTAAGGAAACGGTTCTCGTCTTAGCCAGGAAATATCTTGAAGAGCACTTAAAGAGAAGTTATGCCCTTGGGCAGATGTCAAGGATGGCACCCGGAGCCGGGGCTGGGGATGATTGGCCAATAATCCAGCAAGAAGAGCTGTTTTCACTCTTTGGCGGTAGAGCTAAAGTTGAAGAGCTGATTGGCGTGAGGCTGACCGATAAGTGTTTAATGATTCCGATAAAATCGGTGTCGGGAATATATTTCCCGACTGAAATTAAGTTTGCGAGTTGTCAGATATGCCCGAGGGAAGGGTGTATTGGGCGGAGAGCCCCTTATGACCCGGAAGTAGTGAAAAAGTATAGACCTGATGTATCGTAGGCCTATTATTCTTTTACTTTGAGTTCCTGGAAAATATGGAAGGCTTTGCCGATGAACTCTCCAAATGCCAGATACTGGTAATTTGGTTCCGGTAAGAAAATAAAAGGCTTGAGTTTATTCATATCCGGCTTGCCATCGGTGAGGCAGTCCTCTGATATGTGAGTTTCCTCGATGCGACCAATGAAAAGAGAGTGGCTGCCCAGTTCCAGGGTGTGCGCTACCTTGCATTCAAGGTTGACCGGGCATTGCTCAATAAGGGGGGCATTGCCCAATTTACCGTAAAACACGTTGAATTTGCAGTCCTCGGCTTTATTAACTTTAGTGCCCGAGGTGCAGCCGCAGTAATCCGCTTCTTTTACCAGGTCAATGGAAGGTATGTTAACCGAGAAAGTCGAGTTCTGGCTGATGCCTTTATGGGTGTAACGATTCGGTCGTATGGCGATGGCAACCATCGGCGGTTCACTGTTGGCAATACCGCCCCAGGCAACCGCCATAAAGTTTGGCTTGCCGTCAACATTTGCCCCGATTAATAACGCGGGCGCGGGATAAAGCCACGTTTTGGGTCCCATCAGAATTTTAGACATATTTTTCTCCTCCTCAAGATTTATATTACCTCAACTACAGTTATCCCCCGAGCATCTTGAGCCAATGCGCGATTAGACGGATACAGAAATCGAAAAACTCGCCGGTACTCTCGAGATAAATCTCAAAAACTTTAATGCCCGTCGCACTGAATATTTCGCCCATCATTGCCGTAAGTATAAGGATGGCGAATAGTTGGACTACAGTTAATACTTTCTGGTCTGTCATTTTCACCAAATTACCGCAAAAACCGGTTAAGCGCTACCGCCAGGCCGCTATGGTCAACATCAAGGGTAACGTGGTCGGCGATTGCCTTGACCTCATCGGGGGCGTTGCCCATGGCAATCGCCAGGCCGGCTGAAGTGAGCAGTGACATATCGTTGACGCCGTCTCCCACGGCGATAACCTCGCTCAGCGATACTCCCAGATGCGAAGCCAAGGCTTCCAGCGCTTTCCCTTTAGATACCCCGGGGGTCAGTAGATTGATGAAGTTAGCGCCGGGGAAAGCCGGAGTCTTCGCCCAGGAGAAGTGAAGGCCAGTATCAAATTGACGACTGAAATTTCTGACTTTAGCCACTTCCCGGGGGGTGGTGGTTACCAGCGCGCCTTTAATGATTCTCTCCTTCTCCCAGACTTCGGTGAAGTCGACGATGGTCGGCTGAACGCCAAAGAACCGGCGGTGGGCATCGGTTGACCATGTCTCCCGCTCGACAAAGTAGTGCGACACGGTAAAAAGCTCAAGGTCAAGGTTATGTTCGTGAGCCACCTCAACCATTTGTTGCACCATAGCCGGACTAATTGGTTGGACATAAACTTCCTCACCACGGCGGGGACGGCTGACCAGAGCGCCGTCAAAAGAGATGTGGTAGCCATCGGGTGAGAGCTGATTGATGATACTCAAGGAGGCTCGCAGCCCTCGCCCGGTAGACAGGCAGACCGGTATCCCCAAATCACGGGCTTTAGCCAGCGCCTTCCTGTCCATAGCGGAGATGTTTCCGTGCCTGTTGACCAGCGTGCCGTCAATATCCACCACCAACAGCTTACAGGGATTATTTAGCAACTTGATTTCCTTTCCAGGTTTGCAGGTAGCTGTGGAGAGTTAGGGCATTTCTCACTGCAAACCCCTCGATGTCATTATTGAAAAAGATGTAGACTGCTTTAAGATTGGCGGCCAAGCTGGCTATTTTCCTGGCCCAGTCAGCCAGCTCTTCGTCAGAGTAACAGCTGGAATAGAGTCCACTACTGCCGTGAAATCTAACGTAGGCAAAATCGGCGGTAGCCACCGGAGGGCAAGTGAGGGAAGGCATATCAAAAACACAGAGCCCGACATGATACTGGCGCAAGATGGCAAAAACCTTTTCCTCCAGCCAGGAGGGGTGCCGGAATTCAAAGACATGCTGCATCCCTTGGGGTAAATTTGACAGGAATGACTCCAGCACCTGGTCATTGCGATGCAGATTAGGCGGCAGCTGGTATAAAAGCGGACCCAGTTTCTCTCCCAAGATTTTAGCTCTGGTAATGAACTTCTCCAATGCTTCCTCGCTGTTTTTCAGTCGCTTGATATGAGTAATAAAGCGGCTCACCTTCACGGCAAAGGTAAAATTAGGCGGAGACGAGTTATACCAGTTGGTAAAGGCGTCCTCGGAAGGGAGCCGATAAAAGCTATTATTGAGTTCCACGGTATCAAAATGGCGAGCGTAAAATTCGAGCCATCCTGCCTTGGCCAGTTTCGCCGGATAGAATATGTCGCGCCAGTGGTCGTAATGCCAGCCGGAGGTGCCAATATGGTAGTGAAACGCCATTATCGCTCTTGCCTGACTTCATTCTAGCA
>DAOUZD010000162.1 GCA_030665795.1 Dehalococcoides sp. | reverse complement strand
GTTATCGGACTACTCGCCGAAACGAAAGAGGAGCTAGAATCCTTGCAGAAACAACTGCCAGAGGAAATGCCCGCTAAAGCTGCCGAGGTAGCCGAGGCTCCCAAAGTTGAGGCGGCACCACCTAAAGAGGCTGTCACCGTTGAAAGAGGGGAAGAACGGATACGAATTTCACCGGTAGCCCGAAAGTTAGCCGAAGAACACGTCATTGATATCACCAGGATAACAGGCACCGGACCCGGCGGCAGGATTACCCGAGAGGATATTGAAAAGGCAATTGCCGCCAAAGAGGTGGCACCAGCAGCAGCACCCTCACCGATAGAGGTCTCTGCGGACAGGAGGGTGAAGACTACCCTACCGCTCAAGGGAATGAGAGGAGCCATCGCGGAGCACATGCACCGGAGCCTATCCGTCGCTGCTCAGCTCACCGCCATGGGTGAGATAGACATGACCGAGATGGTGAAGCTGCGAAATAATTTCGTTGCTCAGGAAGATGCCATCGGTGTCCGCATCACTTACACCGATATATTTGTCTTTGCCATCGCCCGGGTACTCAGAGACCACCCGATAATCAATGCCAGTATTATAGATAATGAAATTAAAGTGTGGGAAGACATTAACATTGGTGTTGCCGTGGCTTTAGATGAAGGGCTTATTGTCCCGGTGGTCAGAAACGCCGACCAGAAATCCCTTGTCGAGATAAGCCAGACGGTAAAGGCATTAACCGAGAAGGCAAGAGAAAGAAAATTGACGCCCGAGGAAGTCACCGGTGGCACTTTTACCCTGACCAACTTAGGGGCGCTGGGAGGCGGCTGGACTCTAGAGACGGCAATTATCAATCAGCCAGAGTCGGCAATTTTAAGAGTTAGCGGCATCACCGAGCGAGCGGTGGTCAGGGAGGGACAAATTGTCATCAGGCCAATCATGACCTATAGCTTGACCTATGACCACAGAGTAATCGTTGGCGCGGTGGCAGCTAAATTTATGTCAAACCTGATTGGTACTCTGGAAAACCCGACTCTTTTGTTAACCTAGCCGAGGGAGAAAGACTGTGGAAGAAAGAGATATCGTCATCATTGGTGGTGGACCAGCGGGCTATGTCGCCGCAATAAGGGCGGCACAGCTTGGCGGTAAGGTCACCCTGATTGAAATGGATGCTATCGGGGGTATCTGCCTCAATCGGGGCTGCATCCCCTCAAAAGCCCTGCTGCATAGCGTGGAACTTTTCCAGTCGATGAAAAATGCCGAGCAGTATGGCATCAAGGCAACAGATGTCAGCATTGACCTGGCTAAAATGCAGTCCCGCAAGAACAGGATAGTTTCAACACTTGTCGGCGGCGTGCAGAGCCTTTTGGCCGGGAATAAAGTCGAAGTTATCAAAGGACGCGCCAAGCTGACCCCATCAAGGCAAGTAGAAATAGATTCTGGACAGACACAGAAGCAGACCATTCAGGCAAAGAAAATTATTCTGGCGCCGGGCGGTAAACCAATAAGACTGCCCATTCCCGGCGCTGACAGCACTTCCGGGATAATCAATGCCGAGAGTATCCTCGACCTGGACTATATTCCGAAGAGCCTGTTGATGATTGGCGGCGGTGTCATCGGGGTGGAGATGGCCACCATTCTGGCCAAGCTGGGCGGCAAAGTGACTATCGTGGAAATGCTGCCCCACATCCTGCCCCTGGAAGATGCCGAGTTAACCTCTGTCCTGGGGCGTGCCCTCAAAGATGACGGGGTTCAACTCTACGAGGGGACCAAGGTCAGCAGCATTGAAGACAGCGGGGGAGGAAAAACGATTACCGTATCGGACGGTGCCACCGAAAAGAAACTGGAGGCAGAGGTAGTCGCCATTGCCGTGGGTTATTGCCCAAACGTAGATGGTCTGGGCCTGAATGAAGCCAGCGTGGCGACCGATAAAGGCGCCATTCAAGTTAATGAGCGGATGGAAACCAGTATCGCCAACATTTATGCCGCTGGCGATGCCACGGGTGGAATAATGCTCGCCTATGTTGCCATGGAAGAGGGAGCCATCGCCGCCGAGAATGCTTTGGGCAGAAAGGCGACCATTGATTATCAGGCGGTGCCACGGTGCACCTTTACTCTGCCGGAATTAGCCGGCGTTGGTCTCACTGAAGAAGAGGCAACTGCCCAGGGATACCAGATACGAGTGGGTAGATTCCCCTTCGCCGCCAATAGCATGGCTACCATTCTGGGCGAGAGGCGAGGCCTGGTGAAGATAATCGCCGAACAAAAGTATGGTCAGATATTAGGCGTCCACATCATCGGGCCGCGGGCTACCGAGCTTATTGCTGAAGTCACTCTGGCAATGAAATTAGAAGCCAGTCCGCAGGAAATCGTCGCCACCATCCATGCCCACCCCAGCCTATCGGAGGCACTTCGGGAAGCAGCACTGGATATTAGCGGTGAGGCAATACATTTTCTATCCAAAAACAGGTAGTGAGTTGGGATAAAAGGATGCGGTGCGTTGTTTACCAGCCCGGACTAATTGAATATCGTGATGCTTACCATCTGCAGCAAAAGCTCCTCGGGGAGAGACTGGATGGCCAGATAGCGGATACTCTGCTTCTCCTGGAGCATCCACCCACCATTACCATTGGCAAATCAGGTAAATTGGAAAATGTCCTCGCTTCTCCGGCACAACTGGCTAAAGAAAGGGTTTCTCTGGTCTTTGTCGACCGGGGGGGTGACGTTACCTACCACGGTCCCGGTCAAATTGTTGGCTACCCCATTTTTGACCTGAGGGAGCGGGGGAGAGATGCCCACCAATACCTTCATAACCTCGAGGAGGTGCTCATCAGAACGCTAAACGACTTTTCCATAGAGTCCGGCCGAGATAGCAGTCATGCCGGCGTCTGGGTAAGAGATGCCGAGATTGCCGCCATCGGACTCAGTATCAGGAAATGGATAACGATGCACGGCTTTGCCCTTAATGTCAACACCGATTTAGCCCAGTTCTCACTGATAAACCCCTGCGGTTTTGACAATAGAAAAGCGACCTCAATGAAAAAGCTACTTGGTCAAGAAATATCAGTGGAAACAGTAACGGAAAGGTTACTGGCTCATTTTTCTGAAGTCTTTGATGCTCAACTGGAATCAGGAACAGATATACTGGAAAGAAGTTATGAC
>DAOUZD010000174.1 GCA_030665795.1 Dehalococcoides sp. | reverse complement strand
GTCAGTGGCAATAAATACCGTCCCCGGCACCATGCCGCTTATTGCCTCAGGGGCTCTTTCTCCCTCGATACCAATGCCAATACTGGCACCAAATTGATGACGTGCCAGAATCGCCATAGCGGTGGCTACTTCGGCACTAGCCTCACCAGTAACCAGGTTAGGCTCCAGACCCAGAGCTACTTTAACCTCGTCAGAAGTAGCGATTAAGCCGCCCTTAAAATAACGCTGGCTCTCGGGGGCACTGGCCAAAGTATGCGTCAGAAAGCCGCCGGTAAAAGATTCGGCAACCGCCAGGGACAGCCCTTTGGCAACCAGTAATTGTCCCACGATACTTTCCTGTGTCTCATCATCCACTCCCCATACGATATCACCCAGAATTGCCCTGACCTCAGCCTCAGGCCTCGAAATCATTTCCTGCGCTTCTTCAGGTCGCTCTGCTTTAGCAGCAATGCGCAGATAAATACCATCCAGCTTGGCATAAGTAGCCAGGGTCGGATTAGTTGATGCCGTTAAATCAGCCAGTAATTCATCTACCTTCGCCTCGGACATACCAAAAGTCTTGACCATGCGAGATAAGATGATGGCCCCCGTTCTCTTTTGCAATCTAGGGAATACTTCGTTTTGCCACATGAATTGCATTTCGCCAGGAGGGCCAGGCATGGCGACGATTATCCGTCCCTCTTTCTCCACCCACCAACCAGGAGCCGTACCCTGGGGATTCGGGATGGCCACCGCAGAAGGAATCAGCGTCGCTTGCCTGATATTGCTCGGGGGCATCTCTAAGCCGCGTCGGGCAAAAAAGTCGACAATATGCTGCTTCAGTTCCTCGTTTACTTCGAGTTTCTCATCCAGAAGTCCCGCGATAGCATCACGGGTGATGTCATCCTGTGTTGGACCCAAACCTCCGGTGGTGATAATAAGCTCCGACCTCTGCCACGCCTGTCTGAAGACACCTGCCAACCTTGCCGAGTTATCCCCAACGGCCGAAGTAAAATAAAGGTCAATCCCAAGCGAAGACAACTGGTCTGCCAAAAATGGGGTATTAGTATCAACTATCTCGCCAAGGAGCAGTTCCGTTCCGATAGAAATAATTTCAGCTCTCATCCTAAGGTCTTTGCCGTTACTCTTTCTGCGCAGAATTGCACCCAATTATACCAATCAACACCTACCGGCTGCAAGGAATAATATCCTTGCATTGACATCCCCTTGACACGTGATGGGGAGTGCGGTAACCTTGCAGATGGAATAATGACCAGCTCTTGAAGGCACCAACAATCCCTAGCTAGCTTGATGAAGTATAAAGCTATCGCATTGCCTAAAAAATAAGACCTAAGGAGGTTTTACTTGGGAACGAACGCAACCTACAACATGAAATTGAAATTGCAGGCGGGCGAGAAGGTATTCGGGCAGCTCATCGGACCCGGAGGCGACCCGGGGGAAACGGTAAAGGCTTTGAAGGATTTAGGGGATGATTACTTTATGCTCGAGCTTGAACACAGCCTGATGAATAAAGAAACCATTTTCGAATATATTCGTGTTTCCCGGGAAATGGATATGCCAATTTTGATGAGGACGGAAGATAAAGCAGCTTACTTCAGGTGTTACCTTGATGCTGGTGTCAACGGATTAATGTTGCCCCTGGTTCACAGTGTAGAGGAAGCCGCCCACGCCGTCAATATGTCCTATTTCCCACCCATCGGACACAGAGGGACCGGAATCGGACTGAGCCCCTACTTGGTTGACTTTCAGAACCTCAGTGAGGTCCCTTTTCTTACCCTAACCGAATACATTAACAACAACACGGTACTCTTCCCGCAGACGGAAAGCCTGGAAAATATCAGCAACTTGCGCCGTATTCTGAGCCTGGAGGGTATCACCGGTACCATTGTCGGGCCTTTTGACCTGGCACTTGATATTGGCGGCATTGACCCCAAAGCTTTAGCCGCAGAGATTGTTACTACTGACATTATAGAGGAGAAACTAAGAGAAATTGTCAAAATATGTCAGAAGGCTAGTAAAGTAGCCGGCATTGGTGGTTTTACACCTGAAGTTCTCGCCAAGTGGGCAAAGGAAGGCTACCAATTGTTCCTCATCGGCTATATCCTAGATGGAAATGTGGAGAAACAGCGTCCCGTCATCGAAGAGACGAGGGCTCTTATTGGCTAAATGTCAGAGCCGATTACTAAGTTTGTTTGCAGCGTATAACTCTTCCAACAGAAAGAAGTTAAATATACATAGAAACACCAAGAAATCAGGAGGAAAGTTAGTATGGGCAGGAAAGTCAGAATTGGAATTACCCGGGACCTCTTTGACAAAGACGGCAAATCTATCAGCCTTGGCCCTGGGCCAACATTGCTTGATGAGATGCCAAATGTAGAGTGGGAAATATTCCCGGAGTATTTACCCGAAGTCAGCCCGGAGCACGCCCGAGGCTTCGATATGGTGATTACTTATGCCCCAAAGTGGACACCACGGACTCTCGCCGGGAATGACCAGCTTCTTTCTCTCCTTCGCGGTGGGGTAGGCTACGACATGGTTGATGTTCCCGCCTGCACCAATGCCGGAGTGGCCTTGTTTATCATTCCCCCAGCGGTTAGGCGCCCGGTAGCCACAGGAATCATGGCCTTTATCCTAGCTTTAAGCACACGCCTCCGCACCAAAGACAAGCTAGCTCGCGAGGGGCAGTGGGAAGTGGGAAGAAAAGAGTGCCCCGGCGTCGGTTTAACGGGAAAGACATTGGGCTCAATCGGAGTGGGTAACATCGGCCATGAGATGTTCATGCTGGCTAAACCTTTCGGCATGAAACACATTGCCTACGACCCCTATAT
>DAOUZD010000173.1 GCA_030665795.1 Dehalococcoides sp. | reverse complement strand
CGTTGATGTTTGTAGGTGTAGGTATAGCTTCAGCTTCATGGGTTTTCTTGCTGTTCACCGTCGTATATACAATTTTGTCGATTATTTGCGCCAGTCCTGAAGAACGTTTCTGCCTTGAGAAATACGGCGACGCTTATCGTGAATATATGAACAGTGCACCAAGATGGATAGGGATACCGAAATAGAGTAAAATTAGGATAAGAAGTAAAATTCTAAGGAAAGGAGGTGATACCAATGCCACGACACTGGGAAGACCGTGAAAAGATGATAGCTAGCCTTGGCCAAAACGGATGGTGGGGGCATGTTCTTTGGTTTCTGGCGGTTATCTTCGTTATCTTGGGAATCATTGCTGATGCCGTGAACAGCCCTCTTGGCTTGGAGGCAATATCCTGGTTCCTGCTGGCAATCGCTGCTTTTCTGGCTAGCATCACTTATTTCATTGGCTGGGCAGTCTCTTGGTATTTGAAAACAACAGAAGCTAAAAAGGAGTAGCCTCCAGGCGGAGGGGTAGGAGCAAGTTACTCCTCGTCTCCTTCTTCCCTACGCATTTCTTCTTCAAGCTGCTCCATAATGCGGGCGGCTCTGGGGTAGCCAATGTGCAAACGCCGCTGCAGGAAAGAAGTGGAGATGTGCTGGTGTTGTCGTGCCAGCTCTCTGGCAGCCTCCAGCAGCGGGTCCTCGGGATAGACTCCCCTACTAGCGGCTAATGCCGCAGGCGAAACAAGCTCCCCAATTTTCAGTTGTGCCACTTCTTCCGCTCGCTGGCTATTCCAGAAATAAACCAGCCTCTCTACCTCAGCATCAGAGACAAAGCGTCCCTGCAGACGTTTTGGTTTTGCCGCCTCAGTGGGCATATAGAGCATGTCTCCCCTGCCCAGCAGCTTTTCGGCACCGCCGCCATCAAGGATAGTGCGCGAATCCACCTGAGAGGTAACGGCAAAGCTAATACGGGTAGGAAAGTTCGCCTTAATCAAGCCGGTAACCACATCCACTGACGGGCGCTGCGTCGCCACCACCAGGTGAATGCCTGTAGCCCGGGAAAGTTGGGCTAATCGGCACAGGGTATGCTCTACCTCATCAAAGCCAGCCATCATTAAATCAGCCAGCTCATCAATGATGAGCACCATATAGGGGAGTTTCTCTTCCCCATGCCTATTCTTATTGTAACCCTCAATGTTGCGGGCGCCGGCGGTAGCCAGTTTCTGATACCGCTGGTCCATCTCCTGGCTCAGCCAGCGCAAAGCACTCAGGGCCTTGTTCGTATCAACGATAACCGGGGTAGCGAGATGAGGTATGCTGTTATACGGGGTTAGCTCAACCCGCTTCGGGTCAACCAGAATTAAGCGGACGTCAAAAGGCGTATTATACAGTAGCAGGCAACAGATAATAGTATTGAGGCAAACCGTTTTGCCACTGCCGGTAGCCCCGGCAATAAGCAGATGGGGCATCCGGGACAGGTCAGCGGCTGTAGCCTCGCCGCCGGCACCTTTGCCCAATGCCAGCGCCAACTTAGACCTGGCCTCTATTTTCTGAAAAGAACCGGTCTCGATTACGCCGCGCAGACTGACCACGCTGGCGCTTATATTGGGCACTTCAATGCCGACGACCGATTTACCCGGCACCGGGGCTTCAATCCTGATGCTGGGTGCCGCCAGAGCCAGCGCCAGGTCGTTAGCCAAGGAGGTAATCCTTTCTACTTTAACCCTGGTCTTGGAAACCTCCTCCAGCGTTACCCTGACATCGCCGCCTTTATCCCTTTCCCTTCTTTCCTTTACCTTTCTATCCCAGCCCGGTTCCACACCAAACTGGGTAACCGTTGGGCCAGCGTTTATCTGCACTACTTTGGTCTCAACGCCGTAGCTGGCGAGAGCGTCCTCAATAATCTTGGCTCGCCGCACATTATCCGCCTCGCCAAACTCAACTTCGGGAATCCGGTCCAGAATATCAATCGGTGGCAACCGCCAGCCATTGACGGTAACCAAATCAGATGACTGGCCGTATTTCTTCCACACTTCCTGAGCCACCTGCCGCAAATCTTGAGGAGAAGGAGCAGAGGTAACTCCGGAAGCGATTGCTTCCTTTTCCGGTGGTGTTACCAACGGAGATTTGGGAATTACCCTCTCCGGTGGCAACGCCGGCTCTGCCATCTCCGACGGCAAGGCGGGCTTTTCCTCAATGGGTGGTTTAGGGTGAAACTGGGCATGAATTGGCGTTTGAAGCTGTTCATCTTGAAGTTGTTTCTCCAGATACTTGGGGACTGGCCGCGGCTTAAATGTTTCACGCAGTCCGGAAATGAATTTAGCCACGAGCCGAAAGCAAGCCCCAGGCGCAATTAAGATAACGCCGATGACCACCAACCCCAAGATACGAAGCGCATTTTCAATTTCCGGGGCTGAGTATCTGGCGATATTCTGTCCAAAACTACCACCCTGCTGGAAAAGGGCCAGTATCCCCCAGATAGCCAAGATTAAGGCAACACTGCCCAGCCAGCGATTCCCGCGCAAGATGAATGAGGACAGTCGTCGCCGTTTTATCTGAACAATCAGGGTAACGATGGCAGCGGCGATGAATAATAGCCCCCAGCCAAATAAATCGCCCAAAGCGGCCGCCGCCGCTTTAATACTGGACCACTGCCAGAAGAGGACCGCCACAATTATGGCCAGCAGGATAAGATTGCGCACTACCGGCAACATCAAAAAGCGGAAGAACTGACCCAACCATGACCGGCGGCGTGGTTTCCCTCCGAATGTATCCCTGATATAAGCCTTTCTTTTAGCCATATTACCCTGTTGAAACTATACCTTAACCATAAAGGGAAGAATCATCGGACGGAGTTTCGTCCGCTCATAATAAAACTTATCCAGGGTATCTCTAACCT
>DAOUZD010000149.1 GCA_030665795.1 Dehalococcoides sp. | reverse complement strand
GTTGCTTTCCCATCAATGATACTAATACTGCTGACGTCAACTCCGTCATCTTTGAGTCTTCGCATGAGTAAAGAGCCAAATTCGTCCCGGCCTACTGAGCCAATAAAACCGACTTTCTTGCCTATCTTAGCGGCAGCGTCGGCAAAAATTGCTGGAGCACCACTGGCAAAGGGACCATTGAATTGGCCTATTTGATCAAGGGGTTGGTTTAAATTGGGTCGCATAATCTCGACGATTAATTCACCAGCGCTAACAATATCTCCTTCCCCCCAGAAAGGAAGACTGTCTCGACGACGAAACTCCGTCTCCAAACAGGGTAGGCTGTCGATTAAATTAAAAGCCTTGAAGTATTTCATGATTCTTTGCGCAATATATTCTACTACATATCGGTCCGGGTCAAACCATTCATTCCGTAGATTTTCGTAGAGTCTGGCTTGGGCATTCTGCACCGGCTCACTAGTCCAGATGTAGCGGGCGCCGGTCATAACCAACCACTGCTGCCTTTCCGGTGAAAGATGCTCAAAAGCTTTCCCTTGTTCTTCGGGCTGTAACCATTTCTGCCAACGTCCCGAGCTTACTACTGCCGCTTGCAAAACTTCGTTGAACTGGCTAATCTGGGTAACTCCTTTCATCTGAGACGAACTCTTTTCCATTTCTACCAGATTAGCCAGAGCCCTACATTCGACCTGGGTAAATTCCGGGCCGACATTGGCTCCCCCCATACGACTGGCGGGATACGCCGTGGGATTAGTGACATTATCAGTATAATGCCCCTTGATTAATGAGCCATACTTATAAACTTCTTCATAAAGAGCTGTGGCCATCTCGGAATTGAATTCGGTGGTATATAGGTCTGTGCCCACCTTGCCTACCACAAAGCA
Source organism: Dehalococcoides sp. (assembly GCA_030665795.1). The sequence continues at coordinate 2,437 of DAOUZD010000149.1, read as the reverse complement.
CGGCCAGACATCCTGAATCCCCTTTGTGTAAAGCCGAGAGTGCAGTCCTATGAGGAAACTATGAAACTTAGACAAATCCGCAAGCCCACCCTTAACCTCCTCAGTCCCCACTTCATACGCAATCCTCGGCAGGCTTCGTTCCTTTCGCCAGTTTTCACAGTGTTCAATCAGAGACACTGTTTGCTCTATTACTGTATCGATATCAATTGTTTGGTCGGCGGGTAGTCTCTTATCTACAGTAGGGTCAATATGAAGTAGGTCATAACCGGCATCAATTGCGGCTTCAAGAGATTTTTTAACTGCATTCACCGTGTCTGCGAATGACCAATCCTCTATCGAGTGTTTGTCTTTCAGCCAGGGGCCAGCATGATCAACAGACACGACTATCGGTCCCGTATAGCCAACCTGCTCGGCACTTTTCCGCACGAGCTCAACAAACTTAGGCTGAGTCCAGCTAGTGTAACCACCGTCCAAATCAACTTGGTTAAGCGTAGCTGCGAACTTGATGACAGAATTAGCCCATTTTGCGGCTAGTAAAGCAGCTCTGAGAACAGCTTCTGAATTCGGGCATACAGCAAGCAAAGTTCGCCACGGTTCGTTTTGTGTCTTTACCAAATACTGAAAAGCCCGCAGGATTGCCTCACAAAGAGGTATACCATTTTCGGCAGCTTTGACTCTAATTTGAGAACTGTCAGGTAGCACTGCAGCTATCCTCTTTCCTTGTTATCTAACAGTCAAAACGGATATATAGCTAGGCCAATGAGACTCCATAAGCCGAACTTAGATACTTTCTATAAAAACCAGCAGCAAATCTTCTTACGCTTGTTTTCCCCGGGGTAAATCTACTACCTATCCTTCTCTGAGCATTAGGCCTTGGCTGGTAAAGTAGCCGATAGTTCTCCAATATTGCACGCTTCGGCTCAAACAGGGAATGTAGAAGTTGTCAACAATGTTTGTGGAATCTGACCGATATTCGTAAGCCAATTGACAATACCGGAGAGACGTCCAACCCCTCCAACTGCCCCGTTTACTTTATGATAGTAGATTACTACCGGGAATGTGTGATGTCAACCTGAGGGCTACCTTGAGTATACCACTGGCGCCGCTTTCAAAGTCCATCTTCAGCGGTTTACATACCTTGCTCTTAATACCGCTTTGGGCAAGGCTGGTATCTATTGGCATCTCACCGCCCAAAAAGCACACCGGGTCTATGTAGCCCATACATAAGAGCGGGGCTTCTCCCAGAGAAATGCTATAAATGCGCTAGGCCTAGTTCAGTCATAACTGCTTGAAGAACCGTTTCCTCCTGTTCAATCGCGAAATGTGTGCCAGTGCAATTGCTCCTAACACCCCTGCCCGTTTACCGAGGCGTGGTAACACGATATATTTATCAATCTCCTCCTCAATCTGTGGTGTGTGCACATAGCCGTTGAGTAGTCTTTGCACATTCTCTCGCACTAGTGGCAGGAGTCGTGGTTGTTCCATAACTCCACCGCCTATTATAATCCGCTGGGGTGAAAGAGTACAGATGAAGTTGACCAAACCTGCAGCCAAATAGTACGCCTCGAGGCTCCAAGCTGGATGATCAGCAGGCAAAGTTTCTGGCGACTGTCCCCAACGTGCCTCAATTGCTGGTCCAGACGCCAATCCTTCAAGACAGTCACCGTGATAAGGACAGAGGCCTGGATAAGGGTCGATATTTCTATCGTGCGGAATACGAATATGTCCCATTTCGGGATGAATTAGGCCATGCATTAACTGGCTATTCATTATCCCACCACCACCAATTCCAGTACTGACGGTTAGATAAATAAAGCTATCCAATCCTTGCCCTGCTCCCCAACGATGTTCGCCTAAGGCGGCTGCATTGACATCAGTGTCGAGTACAACCGGGATGCCCAGAGCGTCTTGAATCATCCCAACCAAGTCAGTCTGTGCCCAGCCTGGCTTTGGTGTGGTTGTGATGTGACCATAGGTAGATGAAATCGGGTTGGTGTCAACCGGTCCAAATGAACCGATGCCAATAGCAGTCAATGCCTCCTGCTCTTGCTGCTCCCGAAAGAATGAAACCGCACGCCCAATCGTCCCAATTGGCGTTGTAGTAGGAAACTGCGTCTCTGCGCACAAATCATCCGGGCTGGTACCTACGGCACAGATGAACTTCGTGCCCCCAGCGTCAATACCTCCGTAGACAGTACTCATCATGCTCCTCTGACAGCTTTATTTGGGATTTCCCATTTTAACTGGCGATGGGGCATCCTGACCCTCATCACTCTTGTCACCAATAATAATATATTCATGGTATGCGGTTGTCAATCTCCTCTTTTTCACCTGACTACCGGCGGGGCAAGCACAGCCAGCGCAGGAAGTTCCCCTGATAGCATACAGGAAACTGTACTCCCACAGATAGAGGTAGGCCTCGGGCTTGGCTACTGGG
>DAOUZD010000176.1 GCA_030665795.1 Dehalococcoides sp. | reverse complement strand
TGTGTCGCCATATCGGCGAGCATCCATTGAATTGCCTGAAAGTTGACAAGCGGCTGGCCAAACTGCTGGCGTTCCTTGGCGTAGACTAAAGCTTTGTCAAAGGCCCCCTGAGCAATACCCAGTGCCTGAGCCGCAACGGTGACTCTACTGGCGTCGATGGCGTTGAGGGCTATTTTAAACCCGTCACCCTCATTACCCAGTCGGTTTTCTTCGAGGACAAAGCAATCCTCAAAGACCAGCTCTACCGTCGAGGAGGCGCGTATGCCTAATTTATTCTCATGCTTGCCCACGGAAAAACCAGGAGTATCCTTCTCCACGACGAAGGCAGTAATACCCTTATGGCGTAATGACTTATCCACGGTAGCAAAAAGCAGTATAAGGTCGGCTTCAGCGCCATTAGTGATAAAAGTTTTGGTTCCGTTAAGCAGATAGCCGTTGTCGTGGCGGGTGGCGGTGGTCTCCAGAGCGGCAACGTCACTACCGGCACCGGCTTCCGTCAGGGCAAAGGCGGCTAGTTTTTCTCCAGTAGCGACAGGAGTGACAAAACGTTTTTTCTGTTCCTCGTTACCATAGACATATATGGGTTCACTGGCAAGGCCGGCGGTGACCAAGAGAATTACGCTTGTGGCAGCGCAAACGCGACTTATCTCTTCGATAACGAGACATAACTCAGTGGCGCCGCCACCGCTGCCCCCGTACTCTTCGGGATAGCAAATTCCCATCAATCCAATTTCGGCCATCTTCCGGATACTTTCGGCGGGAAACCTGGACTCCTCATCGATTTGGGCGGCAATTGGCTCCAGCTCCCTGGTGGCAAAATCTTGTGTCATTGTCTTCAGCATCTTCTGCTCTTCGGTTAATTCAAAGTCCATCTTTACCCCCCTACAGAGTTCTTACTTGTTTCGCAAACATCGATTGGCTTATCTTAAGCTGACTTTCGACCAATTTTGTCAACACTTTGTAACTGGCACAAGTCTTTGGCTAAACGGTTAGTGATTTCCAAGGTTGCAGAATAAGGATTGGTCTTTCCCTGGACTAAATCATCAATAAGCTTGGCCAGATAATCGCCTCTGTCAATGTCGTGAATAAAGTCCTTGAGGAAACCCTCTATCGTCTCCATCAGCTCCAGTTTCACTCTTTCTTTCTGGCGCTTTTCCAGCCCGCCGGTGTTGGTGAGGAATCCTCGATGTTTCAGGATTGCCTCGGCCAGTTCCGCGGTGCCTTTATCATAGATTGCCTCGGTCAGGACGATGCTCGGCAGCCACTCATCGGGAAGCTGAGCCTTCATTGCCAGCATAGATTCCAGGTCGGCTCTGATAATATCGGCGCCGCCTTTATCCGCTTTGTTGATGACAAAGATGTCAGCGGCTTCAAGAATACCCGCCTTCATCATTTGAATAGCATCTCCGGCCACCGGGGTCAAAACAACAAGGGTGGTATCGGCGGCCTTGGTAATATCGATTTCGATTTGTCCGGAGCCTACGGTCTCGACCAGAATGATTTCCTTGCCCATAGCGTCCATAACGTGAATGGCGCCGATGGTAGCTTTGGCCAGCCCACCGACCCAGCCCCTCGTCGCCAGGCTCCGAATAAACACATCCTTATCGGCACTGTGTTTCTGCATCCTGACCCTATCCCCCAGTATTGCCCCACCGGTAAAAGCGCTGGTCGGGTCAATGGCAATGACGCCAACGGTCATCTTTTGCCTTCGGAAGAGGCCGATTAGATTATTGGTCAGGGTGCTCTTGCCGGCACCCGGGGAACCGGTAACGCCAATGACATAAGCCTTTCCGGTACAGGGATAGATATGACTCATTGTTTCCAGGGCACCGGGTACTTCGTCTTCTATCCCGCTAATCAGTTTGGCGGCGGCGATGGTATCACCGGCTAATACTTTGCTGGCTAGTTCCATTTTCATTATCTAGGTAAGAGCATGCCCAATTACTGTTTGAAGCAAACAAATTATAGTCTATGGGTCGAGACAATTCAACCACCAATTTTTTCGGTTACCTTCTGGACTATTCTTGACATTGCTTCTCCAGCTTTGGTTCTGAGCAGGACAGCCGCTTGCCCGTCCATCGGGGTGGGGCTCAGGTTGATGATGACCAATCTGGCTCCGGCGTCAACGGCATAGCTTGGCATTAGCGCCGCCGGGTAAACAACCAAGGATGAGCCAATGACGATGAATAAGTCGCAATTCTGGGAACGGAGGGTCGCTTCACGTAATACCTTCTCCGGCATTGGTTCACCAAATAGAACAATATCCGGTTTCAGGATACCGTGGCACACCTCACAATCGGGGACTTCTTCACCTTCATTCAGCCGGACTTTGATTTGCTCGATGGGGTAACGCCGAGCACAGCTCAAGCAGACTACCCGCTGCATATTGCCGTGGAGTTCCAATACCTTGTCATCAGGGACTCCCGCCTTCTGGTGGAGACTGTCCACGTTCTGGGTAATGACACAATCCAGCTTGCCTAATCTATCCAGCTCAGCAGTCGCATAGTGGGCCGGATTTGGCTTTACTTCCCCAGTCAAACGGTCTCGCCAGAGCAACTGCCACTGCTTTCGTCGGGAGCTGGCATTGCTGACAAACTTCTGGTAAGTGAAGTCATCGGGGTCGAATCTATCCCAGAGCCCGCCCGGGCTGCGAAAATCAGGAATTCCTGATTCGGTGCTGACACCGGCACCGGTGAAGACAATTATCCTTCCGGCATCGACAATCAGGTCAGCCACCCGGTCGGTAAGGGTTACTAAATTTTGCCTGTCCATCTGCTCAACCAACCTCAA
>DAOUZD010000074.1 GCA_030665795.1 Dehalococcoides sp. | reverse complement strand
TATGATGTCAAAGGCCTGCTCAAGACAGCCATCAGAGATGATAATCCGGTAATGTTTTTTGAACACAAGCGAATAATGTGGGCTGGCCCCACGAGTGAAGTGCCTGACGGAGAATACCTTATCCCCTTCGGGCAGGCAGATATCAAGCGTGAAGGCAACGATGTTACCGTTGTCGCCACCGCGTATATGGTTACCCAGGCGCTTAATGTCGCCGAAAAACTGCAAGAAAAAGGCATAAGTTTAGAGGTTATTGACCCCCGGACGATAGTGCCTTTTGATAAGGAGGCAGTGCTAAACTCGGTGAAAAAGACGGGCCGGCTGGTCGTTTTCACCGAGGAATGCCAGACGGGGAGCTTTGCCGCTCAAGTTGCCGCCATAGTAGCTGACGAAGGATTTGACTACCTTGATGCCCCGATAAAAAGAGTCAACGCCCCGGATACTCCTGTTCCATACGGGGTGGTTCTGGAGGACTTCTGGATTCCCAACGAGGACAAATTAATCAAAGCGATAAATGAACTCATGTAGCCTCAAGCCCTCAAGCTTCCTTCTCAGAAAATCAGCATCGCATCACCAAAGCTGTAGAAACGATAGCTTGAGGCTATGGCTTCCTGATAGGCCCGATTGATAAGTTCCTTACCCGCAAAGGCGGTAACCAGCATGAGCAACGTTGACCGTGGTAGATGAAAGTTGGTAATAATGGCATCTACCATCCGGAACTGGTGACCAGGCAGGATGAACAGGTTTATCCAGCCATCAAACGGTTGTAGTTGAAGCGGACTATTGAGTTGCGCCACCTGCTCTAAAATTCTTACCGTAGTGGTCCCAACGCAAATAATCCTTCTCCCCTCCTTTTTCGCTTGAGACAACTGGCTGGCCGCCGTCTGACTGAGTGCCCCATACTCGTTATGGATAAGATGCTCTTGCGGGTTGTCCTCTCTCACCGGACTGAAGGTATCAAGCCCGATATGCAGGCTAACAAAGAGAAGGCGAACTCCTTTCTGCTCAAGTCTACCAAGCAATTCCGGGGTGAAATGTAAACCGGCGGTCGGTGCGGCCACACTGCCGGCTACCCGAGCATAAACGGTCTGATACCGTTCAGGGTGAGCCAGTGGGGTGTGGATGTAGGGTGGCAACGGCATCTTACCTAACTCCGTTAGTCCTGTTTCATCAGAGAACCTGAGCACCTTTATCCCACCTTGCCCCTGCCCGATTATCTCAGTCCAAACTTCAGGTGGATTATCTGTCGCAGAATCATTTGTTATGTCAACTCTGGTGCCAATGGGAAGCCGTTTACCCCGCCTGACCAGGGCTTCCCAGATATTGGCCTCAAGCCGGCGCAACAGCAGAATCTCTACCCTACCACCGCTATCCGCCCTTCTCCCGTAAAGACGAGCCGGGATAACCCGGCTATCATTAAATACCAGAACATCACCGTCCCGTAAGTAATCCACAATTTCAAAAAACCTGTGGTGCTTTATTGAACCATCGCCACGGTTGAGAAACATCAGTCGCGATCGGTCTCTTGGCTCGACCGGGGTCTGGGCGATAAGTTCAGGGGGAAGATAATAATCAAAATCACTGGTCTTCACAAATACCCACTACCTTCTATGTGAACTACTCATAAATCATACCTTTTCATTGTACAACTGTTTTGCCAATGGTTTCACCTGAAGGCTTGCCCCAAAATAGAGATGAACCCCTTAGCGTGTGGAATGCAGGTTAGGTAAGACATTAGAGAGGGAGGTGGTGTTAGCGAGAAAGATGAGGTCGCTTATACTGAATGATACTTTTTCGTACTGGCATCTGGTATAAAACAAGGAAGCCCTGAACACCTTCAGGGCCTACAAGCTAATGATAATGTCTGCCTAGAATTCTTAGGCTAGTATTAACCTAAGATTCCAGGTAGCATTACCAAACCGCTGGCTTCCAGAACCAGCAAACTGAAACCACCGACAAGAGATAGCACGATAACTACCGTAAAAATTTTCCCGGCGTTACTTAGTGTTTGCCATCTCCCTGATGCTACTTTTTCTTGGCGCATTTAACCTCCTTTCACAAACATATAAGCAACCAAGGCACTGCTTGTAACTTAACCACGGACTTTGCTAATGCGGAGAGCAGACAGATAGCTCGGTGTACAAGTAGAATCTAGAGTACTAATGAGGCCAAGTGAATGTGTACCTCCACCCCACGATACATCCCGCTTTACAGTCGTCGTTTGTTTGCATTTTCATTATAACACATCAAATCTTATTATTCAAATTGTTTCCCAGTTCACTCCAGCTTCGGAGAGGTAAACGTTCAAAGAAAAATCTGGGGGCAAATCCCGATTCTGGTGAGTTCTTGATAGCGAATATTGAGCTGATTAACAATTAGACAGACAGTAAACGGAAAAATTAAGAGAGGGGCTAAGCCCCTCTCTTCTGGCACTCCGTTAAAGGACCGGCTTAAGCATTTCAGACCACCGGTCTGGGCATAAGCCCCGCCTTTGCTACCAGTTCCGGAACAATGTCCTCCCAGCCCACCGCCATAATATGAATACCATGAACTCCCGACATCTCCTTAAGATGGTCGATAATCTCAAGAATTATGCTTACGCCCTCTTCCTTGGCATTGTCTGCCTTCTCCATTCGGGCAACTACCTCATCAGGAACGTTTATCCCGGGAACATAGTCTCTCATATAACGAGCCATACCGGCTGACTTTATCGGTATCACCCCGGCCAAGATGTGGGTCTGCTTATCCAAGCCCCGCTCTCGAGCCATCTCTATCCATTTCGCAAATCTGTCCAGGTCATAGACTGCCTGCGTTTGAATAAAGTCGGCGCCAGCTTTAATTTTCTTTGCCAGACGGCTTACCCGGTATTCAAAGGGGTCAGCAAAGGGATTGGCCGCAGCGCCAATAAATAAGGGGACTTCTCCGGAGACGTCATCGCCAGACAGGAATTTTTTCTCCTCGCGCATCTGTTTCAGGGTTTGAATTAACTGAATAGAGTCAATATCAAAGACACCTTTAGCCGTCGGATGGTTGCCAAACTTCTGATGGTCACCCGAAAGACAAAGGATATTGCCGATGCCCAGAGCGACCGCACCCAACACATCACTTTGAATCGCCAGCCGGTTCCTATCTCGAACCACCATTTGCATCACCGGCTCAACACCCTGCTGCTTCAAAAGCATACAGCCAGCGAGGCTGGACATACGCACAATAGCCGTCTGGTTATCGGTGACATTAACCGCATCGCAGCAGTGACGAAGCAGCTCGCCTTTCTTCTGCATCACCTCAACGCTAGTACCCTTGGGCGGACCAGCTTCAGCAGTAACGGCAAACTTGCCACTGGCTAAAACTTTCTCCAACTTGGTTCCAGCTTTCATCACTGTCGCCTCCTACGAGATGCTAGTACATTCCGCCTCGATATCAATCTTCCGAGGTCCCCCAGAAACGCTGACACTCCAGTCTTTGACCGGCTCAATTTCCTCCATTTCCTCTAACCGCCCCATCTCCGCCAAACGGTCGTAAATCAGTTGCCAGGCGCAAGGGATATCCGGTGACACTTCACACTTGCCTTCCGTCGAACCGCCACAGGGCCCATTGAGTAAACTCTTGGAACACCTGACCAGAGGACAGATGCCTGCGGTCCGCCCCAACACGCAACTGCCACATTGCAGGCAAACTTCAGTAAAGTGGCCCGGACTTTCCTCAACGCCGATAAATAAGGTGTCCAGCGCCGGATAAACCGGCTTGGAGTCCTTGAGATGGAGGCTTATCGTTTGCACGCCAATGGCACAGGTCATCGCCAGAATACAATCGGCCGCCTTAATTCTCTCAGCCTCTTCCTGCAACGCATACTTGGTAAGTTCATCACAAGCGGTCGGAATTACCATCCATCCGGTCACTTTCTTACCGCTGGCCTCAAGCTTATCTTTCATCTCCAAAACCTCGGATTTGCCGCCAGTATGGCACAGGGTGGCACAGGTGCCACAGCCAATAAGATATACCTTCTGGCATTTCTCAAGGGATTGCATCACCTCTTCTTCTGGCTTCTGTCTGGTAATCGTCTTCATAATTACACCCCCTTAATTTCCAGCGACCCGGCGCTCATAGGCATCACGAAAATACTGCAAAGTATCCATCACCGCATTCGGTGCCGCTTGCCCCAGGCCGCAGAGCGAAGAAAGCATCATGACATTGGATAAGTCTTCTAAATCTTTTATTTCCTTCTTTAATCCTTCACCATGATAGAATCTCTCCAGTATTTCCACCATTACCTCGGTCCCCTGCCGGCAGGGAGTACATTTGCCGCAAGATTCCTCAGCCAAAAATTCCATCGTTCGATAGACAATATCAACCACGTCCCGGCTTTCATCAAAGACAATAACGGCGCCCGCCCCGAGGACGGTTTCAAAGGCAAGGGGAGTATCTATCATCTGATAAGGTAGGATTCTGCCGGTAGCACCCCCTATCTGAACCATCTTGATGCTCTTGGCTAAAGCTAAATCCTCGACTAATTCCCGTAGCGGACTCCCCAGGACTAATTCATAGACACCTGGTTTGGCCACATTCCCACTTACCGAAAAGACCTTGGTGCCCTTGCTCCGCTCCGTCCCCATCTGACTGAACCAGTCGGCACCATTGAGCATGATTGGGGGGATATTCATCAAGGTTTCAACGTTATTAATGATGGTTGGTTTTCCCCACAAGCCCGACGTGGTGGGAAAGGGTGGTCGATAACGAGCCTCTCCCCGTTTGCCCTCGATGGAATCCATCAGGGCCGACTCCTCGCCACAGATGTAGGCGCCAGCACCCTCCCGAATCTCGATACTGAAATTATCTAAAAACCCGGACCGCCTGGCTTGATTGATGGCATCTTGCAGCAAATCAAAGAGGTGGTGGTATTCGGCACGCAGATAGATGTAGCCCGTCTTTGCCCCGATGGTGTAGCCGGCAATTGCCATCGCTTCCAGTAGAGTGAAGGGGTCTCTTTCCAAAATATACCTGTCCTTAAACGTGCCCACTTCACCTTCATCGGCATTGCAGATGACATATTTCTCATCGCCGGGTGCTGTTCTGGCCCCCTCCCACTTGATGCCGCAGGGGAAGCCAGCCCCACCCCGACCCCGCAGTCCGGAGGCTTTGATTTCATTGGTAACATCTTCCGGAGTCATTTTCTCCCGGACTTTAACCAGAGCCTTGAAACCGTCTTTTTCCAGACAGGTCTCAATGCGCCT
>DAOUZD010000033.1 GCA_030665795.1 Dehalococcoides sp. | reverse complement strand
GAGGTAGCCAAAAACGTTCTGGAAACGCTGCTTGACTTAATGGGAATATCCGCTTCCGTTACCCCGGCATCTGAATTCCCAGCGGGAGGAGAGGCCGGGACTACCGGTTCGATAATGCTTAATGTGGAAGGTGAAGACCTGGGCATTTTAATCGGGCGGCGGGGGCAGACCCTTTCCTGTCTACAGTATCTGGTTCGGCTCATTGTTGGTCATCAGACGAAAGTATGGCTGCCGATAGTGATTGATGTTGAAGGCTATAAGCAACGCCGCTGTAATGCCTTGCAAGATTTAGCTTTGCGAATTGCGGAGCAGGTAAAGGCTAGGCAGACGCCTTTTACCTTGGAACCGATGCCCGCTTTTGACCGGCGTATCATTCACGTTACCTTAGCCGACCATCCTGATGTTACCACTGAGAGCAGTGGCGAGGGGGAGGCGCGCCGGGTGGTTATTATGCCCAGAGAGCAACAAGCCTGATTGACTTGCTGCTTTAAGTGTGCTAACCTTTAGCCGGAAAGGCAGTGACGGAGACGAGTAAGGAAGATAATAGGCACCCAGCGAGTCTGGTATGGTGGAAGCAGATGTGGCCGACTTCCTGAAAATCCCTCCCGAGCCGCCAACCGAACCGTAGTCAGGCAAAGCTTGACACTCAGTAGACTTGGCCGGTAGCGTCAGCCGTTATCCCAGACGAGGGCATCTGGGTGTGCCTTTAAGAGTGCCCCGATGATTCGGGGAAATAGGGTGGTCCCGCGGGTTGGTTAATTCCCGTCCCTAGTGGGCGGGATTTTTGTATGGAAGAGGTTTTTGCTTATGTTTCGTCCCGTGAGTAGTCAGCTCAATTTGCCACAGATTGAGGAAAAGATACTCGGCTGGTGGCAAAAGAATAAAATCTTTGAACGGAGCGTGGAGAATCGCCAGGGTTGTCCCCGCTTTACCCTTTACGAGGGGCCACCTACGGCGAATGGCAGTCCGGGCATCCATCATGTGCTGTCTCGCATCTTCAAGGACATTATCCCGCGCTATAAGGCAATGAAAGGCTATTATACCCCACGCATTGCCGGCTGGGATACGCACGGCTTGCCGGTAGAGCTGGAGGTGGAAAGGGAACTCGGCTTTTCCGGTAAGACACAGATTGAGGAATACGGTATTGCCAAATTTAACGCTCGCTGCCGGGAAAGCGTCTTTCGTTACCTCAAAGAATGGGAGGCAATGACGGAGCGCATTGCCTTCTGGGTCGACCTGAAACATCCCTACGTCACTATGGAAAACAACTACATTGAAAGTGCCTGGTGGGCGATAAAACAGATGTGGGACAAGGGGCTGATATATCAGGGCTATAAGGTTACTCCTCACTGTCCGCGCTGCGGTACCTCCCTCAGTTCCCATGAAGTAGCCCTGGGCTACGAGGATAACGTTGAAGACCCTTCGGTTTACATAAAGTTTAAGATTGTCCTTTCGTCCTTGGTGGACTCTGAGGTGCGGGAGCAGCTTAATAACCTTTTTGCTTCTTCCGATAAGCCGGCCTATTTTTTGGCCTGGACGACTACTCCCTGGACACTGCCGGCCAACACTGCCCTGGCGGTTGATGCCGAAGCTGAATACGCGGTCGTGGAAACGGATAAAGAGTTTCTCATTCTAGCCTCTGCTTTGCTTTATGCGGTGGGACTTGGGGAAACTAAGGTGGTGAAAAAGCTGTCCGGGAAGGAACTAGTTGACCTGAGGTACGAGCCGCTAATAAACCCCCACGAGTTTGGAATCGAGCGCCAGCGGTTTGTTACCGTTCGTGATGAGGCTACGGGAGCCGAATATATTGAGCTACAGCGTCAGGAACCGGACAAAAATCTGACTTATCGCGTCATTGCTACCGATTTTGTGTCCTTGGAAGACGGCACCGGGGTTGTTCATGAAGCACCGGCTTACGGTGAAGTTGACTATGAGGCGGGTAGGAAGTTGGGGGTGGACTTTGTCCACACCGTAGATTTGCAGGGTAACGTTATCGGCACTTATCCTTTTGCCGGTAAGTTTGTCAAAGATGCCGACCCTCTGGTGCTTGAGGAGTTAAAAAAGAAGAACCTGCTTTTCCGTAGTGAAAAAATTCGTCACACCTACCCCTTCTGCTGGCGCTGTGAGGCACCGCTGCTTTATTACGCCAAACAGACCTGGTACATCAGGACTACGGCGGTAAAAGAATACCTCATTTCCGGGAATAACGAAATAAACTGGTATCCGGAGCATATTAAGTACGGTCGCTTTGGCGACTGGCTGGAGAATAACGTGGACTGGGCTTTCTCCCGTGAGCGCTACTGGGGAACACCACTACCCATCTGGCGTTGTGAATCATGTGATTACCTCGAGTGTATCGGTGGTGTCGAGGAGTTAAAGAAAAAGCCCGGTTTTGCCGGCTTAAAAGAGCCTCTGGACTTGCACCGCCCCTTTGTTGATGAAATGACCTTTGCCTGTCCCCGGTGTGGCGGCGGTAAGATGAAGCGAGTGCTGGAGGTAATTGACTGCTGGTTTGATTCCGGGGCCATGCCTGTTGCCCAGATGCACTACCCCTTTGAGAATGATACCCTGCTTGAGGACGGGCGTTTCCCGGCTGATTATATCTGTGAGGCGGTTGACCAGACCCGCGGCTGGTTCTACAGCTTGCACGCCATATCTACCTTGCTCTTCAGTCGGCCCTGTTTCCTGAATGTTATCTGCCTGGGCCATATCCTCGATGCCAAAGGGGAGAAGATGAGCAAGGCTAAGGGGAACGTGATTGAGCCGTCGACGGTGATTGATAAGTATGGCGCCGATGCCCTGCGCTGGTATTTCTTTACTTCCTCGCCACCGGGTAATGTGCGCCGTTTCAGTGCCGATATGGTGGCTGAGGTACCCCGCCGTTTCTTCTTGACCTTGTGGAATGTCTATTCCTTTTTTGTTAATTACGCCAATATTGATAAATTCACTCCGATTGCGGAAGGAGTTTTATCTCATTCGGAGCTTGACCGGTGGATTATTTCCGAACTGAATCAGCTTATCGCCGATGTTGATGCCGCACTGGAGTCTTATGACCCTACCGGGGCGGGAAGAAAAATAGAAAGCTTCGTCGATGACCTGTCTAACTGGTATGTGCGGCGGAGCCGCCGGCGCTTCTGGAAGAGTGAGAGTGACGCCGATAAACTTTCGGCATATACGACGCTTTACCAGTGTCTGGTGACGCTATCCAAGCTGCTGGCTCCGTTTACGCCATTTTTGGTTGAGGAGCTGTACCAAAACCTGGTCGGTTCGGTATTTCCAGATGAACCGGAAAGCGTGCACCTGGCTGATTTTCCGGCAGCTGATGAGACCCGGATTGATAAGCAGTTAGCCGCGGAGACTAGTTTGGTGATGAGGGTAGCCAGCCTGGGTAGGGCCGCCCGCAGCGAGGCCGGCATCAAGGTACGCCAGCCTTTAGCCAGGCTTCTGGTTAAGGTGAAGTCAGGGAGGCAGAAGAACGCGCTTAAGCACCTTGCCTCACAGGTATTGGAAGAGGTCAACGTCAAAGAGTTGGACATAGTTGATGAGATGCCAGTGGTGAAACATAAAGAGTGGCCTTTAGCTTCTGAAGGGGACCTGACGGTAATGTTGGACACCGATATTTCTCCAGAGCTAAAGGCTGAGGGCATGGCGCGTGAGATTGTGCGCCGCTTGCAGACCATGCGCCGCTCGGCCGGGTTTGATATTGCTGACCATATTACTACCTACTATCAAGGAGAAGCTTACCTGAGGCAGGTTATGGCTGATTTCGCCGATTACATCAAGCAGGAAACGCTGTCTGAACAACTTGTGGACGGGGTTCCCGCAGCGGGAGTCTATACCGAAAGCTATAAACTGGATGGCTATGAGCTATTATTGGGCGTGAAAAGATTGACTTAGGGGGGAGGTCTTTCCGCCAATACTGTCTCAGCGGTATTTTCAGTATCGCCCCGCCAGAAGATTATTTCCACATTTTGCCCAATTTCAGAGGCATGTATCACTCGTATTAGTTGTTCGGCAGTGGCTGTTTCTTCGCCAGCAAAACCGGTAATAACATCACCGGGCGCTATCCCGGCTTTAGCGGCAGGACTATCGGGGACTACCTGAGTAATCAAGACTCCTTCCTCCACCGCCAGGCTGTATGTCATAACGGCAAACTGGTCTACCGTGTAAAGGACTACGCCGAGCCAGGGGCGCACGACATATCCGTTCTTGATTAGTTCCTCAATAATTGGAATAGTTGTTTCCGTGCTGATGGCGTAACCCATGCCCTCAACCCCGATGGTAGCGATTTTAGCACTGGTGATGCCAATCACCTCTCCAGCCAGATTGACCAACGGCCCACCGCTATTACCTGGATTAATGGCAGCGGTCGTTTCAATAAGGTCATAAAGGGTTTGACCCTGAGCTACCGGTATAGAAACTCCCTGACGGCTGATGATTCCCTCGGTGGCTCTTATCCCCTGGCCCAGTGCGTTACCGATGGCGACTACCCACTCACCGACCCTCAATTTAGATGAATCCCCTATTTTGAGTGCCGGTAGCTTCTGGGCGTCAATCTTGAGTATGGCTAAGTCGTTAAGGGCATCAGTGAATACAGCCTCAGGACCTATGGTGTAGATGCTGCCGTCATCCATGGTTACGGTGATACTTCTGGCACCTTCGACTACATGGTTATTGGTCACGATGATTCCGTTTTCATCTAAAATCCACCCGGAACCAGCCCCCTGCTGGGTAAATGGGCGGTTGAAAAAGTCAAGGGTTACCACCTCGGTGGTGATGGCGACCACTGACGGCTTAACTAAGGCGACGACATCGGCAATGCCGGGTAGTATCGGAGTTTGGTTCCCCGAGCTTTCCGAAGGTGGGGGTGTCCAGGTAGGGTTAATTGGTGTGGGAGGCGGCGTCGGTGCCGGAGCTGGCGCTGGGCTCGGCGTCGGTGCTGGTGAAATTTCAATATGGGGTACTGCGCACCCCGCACTCAGCATCAGCGAAAGGATAAGGACGAGGGAAATGACGAAATATTTTATATTTACCCTTTTCATCACTGGTTTTATTTTAGCACAGAGGCAAAACTAGGGCAAAATAAGGGGCCGGGTAGTCCCCAGCCCCTCATCTTGTTAATTATTTATGCCGAAGGTACCTCAGGCAAGTGGGTTAGTGCCTCCTTCACCTTTTCTTCAGGATACGCATAGTCAGTGAGTTTACCAGAGAGGTAGGCATCATAGGCAGCCATATCGAAATGACCATGTCCACTGTGAGCCAGCAGGATGGTTTTTGACTCACCGGACTCCTTGCACTTGAGGGCTTCGTCAATGGTTACCCTGATGGCATGGTTGGTCTCCGGGGCGCTGACAATGCCCTCGGTTCGGGCAAAGGTCACTCCGGCTTCGAAAGTAGCCAGTTGGTTCACCGCTACGGCCTCGACAAAGCCCAGCTTGTGGAGATGGCAGATGATGGGTGCCATACCGTGGTAGCGCAGTCCCCCGGCGTGAATCGGTGATGGAATAAAGGTATGCCCCAGGGTGTACATCAGGACGATGGGAGCCATCCCGGCGACATCCCCATAGTCCCAGGCATAAACTCCCTTGGTTACCGTGGGACAGCTTGCCGGCTCGACATTGATAATGCGCAGGTCGGGCTTGGTGCCATCAAGCTTGTCCTTGACAAAGGGCAGGAATACCCCGGCGTAGTTTGAGCCGCCGCCGATGCAGCCGACGATGATGTCAGGATAAGCGTCAGCCTGCTCCATCATCAGCTTCTTTGTCTCCAGACCGTTTACCGTTTGGTGCAGCAGGACATGGTTGACAACACTGCCTATGGCGTACTTGGTATCATCGTGGGCGAAGGCATCCTCGATGGCTTCGCTGATGGCAATACCCAGGCTGCCAGGAGAATCAGGGTCTTCGGCCAGGATGCGGCGTCCTACCTCAGTGTCCGGACTGGGGCTGGGGACACACTTTGCTCCCCAGGTCTCCATCAGGATGCGGCGGTAGGGCTTCTGTTGGTAGCTGACCTTGACCATATAGACCTTTAACTCTAAGCCGAAGAACATGCAGCCCATAGATAGGGCACTGCCCCACTGCCCGGCCCCGGTCTCGGTGGCTATGCGCTTGACGCCTTCTTTTTTATTGTAGTAAGCCTGAGCTACCGCCGTGTTCGGCTTGTGGCTCCCCGCCTGGCTGGTCCCTTCATATTTGAAGAAAATCTTGGCTGGCGTATCCAGAGCCTTCTCCAGTCGGTGCGCCCGATGCAAAATGGTCGGTCTCCAGGTGTGGTAAATCGCCTGTACCTCCTCCGGAATTTCAATCCAGCGTTCGGTACTGAACTCCTGCTCGTTGATGGCTTCGGGGAATAGAGGAGGCGGAAGACGAGTCGGCTCTTTGGTGCCCGGATGGCGCAGCGGCGGTAGTGGCTCCGGCAGGTCAGCCTGGACATTATACCAGGCTGTTGGCATATCCTTTTCATCTAGAATAAATTTGGTTCTTTCCATTTTTCCTCCTTTTAATTTTGTTTAACGGCTAGTTTCTCTCGGTTAGTTTTTCTTCTCGGCCCCACGGGGCCAGCGCCATGACATCGTAGACATATGATTAAACCCCCTTAATTCTTTTCTTTTTGTCCTCCTTTATGGCGAGGAGACTAAAAAACCTCCCGCCCCCTAAAGGGGCGAAAGGTTTACTTTCGCGGTACCACCCTTCTTGGTCACCCGGTTAAATAGAGGTAAGCGACCATCTCTACAGGTACGGAGGCCGTAGCATAAAATGTTTACCTCGATACCCTGGGATTTGATAACGCTTCCCTGGCGTCAAAGCCTACTTGCCTGCCAATCTGGCGGCTTTCAGCTTGCAGCTCCCAAGTCCATTCAGCTTCGGCGCTGGCATCGGCTCACACCTTACCCGACTCTCTGAGCCCCGCTTTGAAGCCTACTAGTCTTGTTCCCAGCCTTTACAATAATATTTCTGGTAGTTTAACAACATATTATTCTTTTGTCAAGTAGGGGGAATTAAGGGGTGA
>DAOUZD010000043.1 GCA_030665795.1 Dehalococcoides sp. | reverse complement strand
GGTGATTTGGCTGCCAGTTTCGTTGCCAGCTCCTTTACATAGGGCATAAGTTCAGCCTGAGGCACTACACGGTTGACCAGGCCGATACGATAAGCTTCCTGGGAATCGATGAGGTCCCCGGTGAGAATCATCTCCATGGCGCGCCCCTCACCCACCAACCGGGGCAGCCGCTGCGTCCCCCCGTTTCCCGGCATTATGCCCAGATTTATCTCCGGCTGTCCAAACTTGGCATTTTCAGATGCTATCCTTATGGTGCAGGCTATTGCCAGCTCAAGGCCCGTACCTACCGCAAAGCCATTGATGGCAGCGATGGTGGGCTTGGACATCGTCTCCAGCAGATTAGCCAGTACCCGTCTCCGCGCCGAGCGCTTGCCCAGCTCGGTCAATGTATTCCGAGCACGTAGCTCCTCTATATCTGCCCCAGCCACGAAGGCCTTATCTCCGGCGCCGGTTAAGATGAGAACTTTCACCGAGTCGTCAGCATCAGCGTCACCGGCTGCCTCAAGTGCCTCATCAATGGCGAGATAGTTGAGAGCATTACGTACCTCAGGGCGATTAAAGGTGATGATGGCCAGCCCATTCTCTTTCTCATAAATAATTTCTTGATAGGACACGTCTATCCTCCTATTCTGTGTAGTTATAGAAACCCCGGCCGGTCTTGCGTCCCAGGTGACCGGCTCTGACCATCTTGCGCAAGAAGGCATGAGGGCGGTACTTCAGGTCACCCAGCTCCCGCGCTAGGGCGTCGGAGTTAATGGTGTGGATGTCCACGCCGATGAGGTCAATCAGTTCGAAAGGCCCCATAGGGAAGTTCGCCCCCAGCTTCATAGCCGTGTCGATATCCTCGACGGTAGCCACGCCCTCGGCCAGCACGTCAACGGCTACATTGAGATAGCCCCTGAGTATGCGACTCACGATGCCCCCGGGGGCTTCGTTTACCCTCACCGGTGTCTTGCCGACCCTTCTCGAAAACTCCATAACCGCCTGGACAGTTTCCTCGGATGTTTCCACACTCACAACTACCTCTATCAAGCGCATCACCGGCGCCGGATTGAACCAGTGCATGCCTATTACTTTGTCGGGCCGTTTGGTGGCGGAAGCTATCTCGGTGGGTGACAACGTTGAGGTATTGCTGGCCAGAATAGTAGTAGCAGAACAAAGGCCGTCTAGTTGAACAAAAACCTGCTTCTTGACCTCCATGCTCTCAGAGGCAGCTTCAATAATCAGGTCGGCAGCACTAATGTCTTCTACGTTGGTGGTTTGCTTTATGCGAGAGATTATTTCCTCCGCTTCCTGAGCAGTAATCTTTTCTCTGTTTACCAGAGATTCAAGGTTCTTGCGTGTCCTCTCTAGACTTCTCTCTATGATTGACCTTTCCAGGTCACAGACAGCTACCTCAAACCCCTGCTGGGCAAGCGCCTGAGCGATGCCCATCCCCATTACCCCTGCACCGATTATGCCGACTTTTTCAATAGTCATAGTCCTTCTCCTTTGAAGTGTTATCTGGCCATAATACTAGCTTGCTAGGTCCTTCTCTTACCAGCCTCAGCACCTCGAGCCGCAGCGATGATTTCATCTTCATTATTACACGGAACAGTCGTGAAATCAACGCCGTGATTTGTTTTAGGTGACTCTATGTCCCGACGGAGAGAATGTTGGCAGTCATTACGACTATAAGGCCCGTCACGTGGCTCCTCCGTAGGGTTGACCAGAAAATCTCTCGGTCTTCCTTCTCTTCTCTGATGCCCACCAAATTCTTGACCAACTTCTTCTTTGATTCGATATCAGCATTCCGCAATATGGTTAGTCTGTGTGTTTCGGGCAGGTCACTGCCGAAAAGAAGTTTCGCACATCCCTGTAGTTTTTTGACGTATCTTTCAGGTTACCCATTATAATATAATGAGAAAAGATTATACGGAACAGTTTTGGAGGTGACTAAATGTCAAGTTTGGCTCGGGAAGTGCCTAGCGCCTGCGAATTGCTGATGGGTAATGAGGCCATTGCCAGAGGTGCCTTAGAAGCAGGTGTGCAATTCGCCACCGGCTACCCGGGGACTCCCTCTTCGGAGATAGTCGAGAGCTTGACCGGAACCGCCAAGGAGGCTGGCATATATGTAGAGTGGTCCACCAACGAGAAAGTAGCCACGGAAGCCGCAGCCGCAGCTTCCTTCGCTGGACTGCGAGCGTTTTCTGCCATGAAAACGGCCGGCCTAAACGTGGCACTGGACTTTCTGGCTCACCTGAACTACTCCGGTCTCGGTAAAAACGGGGGTGGACTGGTGGTAGTGGTCTGCGATGACCCCGAGGGACATTCCAGTGGTGATGAGGCGGATTCACGCTGGATAGCTAATTCTGAAGGTATTCCCTTACTCGAACCAGAGAGTCCTCAAGAAGCCAAGGAGATGGTAAAATGGGCCTTTGACCTTTCTGAAGAGTTCAACGGCTTTTTCATGGTGAGGAGTTCCACCCGCCTTTCACTTTCCAGTGGCCCGGTTACGTTGGACAATATACCTCACGTGGCAAAGAAAGCCCACTTTGATACTTCACAATGCATTTCACCCTACTTGGCCAGACCTCACCATATCAATGTCCTCGAGAGATTGGCTAAAGTCGAGAAAATCTTTGAAAAGTCTTCCTTTAATTGGTATCGGGGCCCGGAGAACCCCGAGCTTATCATTATTTGCAGCGGTGTCGGCAGCCGCTACTCCTTGGAAGCAGTAGAATCGTTAAATTTGCGTAAATCAGTCGGCATACTGAAATTGGGGACTCTTTGGCCATTTCCCAAAGGACTGGTAAAAGAGTACCTGTCAAAGACCAACCAAGTTTTAATTGTAGAAGAAGTCGACCCATTTCTTGAAACCTTTGTTAAAGAGACGGCATTCGAGTTGATAAAAGCACCCGGGTCCTTAAAAGTCTACGGCAAGGGCTCTGGCCACGTGCCTGAGGTGGGAGAGCTAAAGCCAGAAATAGTGCTAAAGGCTCTCGCCACACTTTTGGGAACTGAATATCCTGTCAGAGATATAAACTACAACCGCAAGGCTGGTGATGCCGCCGCAAAACTGCTTATTGACCGTGGCGTAACTTGGTGTGCGGGATGCCCGCACCGGGCTAGCTTTTGGTCTATCAAAAAGGCATTACAGAAAGATGGTCGGGGCGGTTTTTTGACGGGCGATATTGGTTGTTACACTCTGGATGTCTTTCCGGCCGGGGATAAACTGACGAAGGCGTTACATGCCATGGGCTCCGGAGTGGGATTGGCCACAGGCTTTGGCCATCTTGACCAGTTTGGCTCGGAACAGCCAGTTATAGCGGTGTGCGGCGACTCCACCTTTTACCATGCTTCTATCCCCGCCCTTCTCAACGCTATACATAACAGGTCTAATATGGTGATGGTAATACTGGACAACAACGCTACGGCAATGACGGGCTTTCAATCCCATCCTGGAACCGATTTTGACGCTATGGGGAACAAAGCTCCAGCGATAGATGCCGTGAAGTTATGCCAGAGCTTGGGATGCAAGGTAGTAGTAACTGACCCGTTCGATATAAAAGACACTACTAACAAACTGATTCAGCTCTTAAAAGAAGATGGAGTCAAGGTCTTAATCATGCGCCGCAAGTGTGAACTGGTACGGATGAGAGAGGAGCGGAAGCATCCTTATAAGGTATGGATTGATACAGAGAAGTGCCGTGGTGAGGACTGTGGCTTTTGCACCAAGTCATTTAAATGTCCTGGACTACCCTGGGACATTGAGACCGGAAAAGCGCAAATCAACGAAGCAGTTTGCTCCGGCTGCGGCGTTTGTGTTGACATCTGCCCCTTCGGAGCGATTGTCAGCGAGGAGGTAGCGTAATGGCTATTCGTGAAGACCCTTTGAATCTGGTTATCAGCGGGGTTGGCGGCCAGGGAAATATCATGCTTTCCCGCCTTATTGGCCGGTCTCTGTTAAGTAAAGGCTACTTTGTCACTATAGGCGAGACCCTCGGCGTGGCACAGAGGGGTGGCGCAGTAATGAGCAATGTCCGGATATCGGAAAAGATGCCCTTCGGTCCTCTCATACCGGAGGGCAAAGCCCATATCATCCTTAGCCTTGAGCCCCTGGAAGCATTGAGAATGTTAGTCAGGTATGGAAACCCAAAGGTAACCACCATAACCAATTTCCACCCCCTTTTCCCGGTTTCCGTCCTTTCCCGAAAGGACCAGTATCCTGATTATGACGCTCTCAAGAAAACCATCATTGAACTTTCTGAATCGGCCTGGTTCGTAGATGC
Source organism: Dehalococcoides sp. (assembly GCA_030665795.1). Next base: position 2,143 of record DAOUZD010000043.1, on the reverse strand, counting down.
CACTGATATGGGCCTCAAGCTGGAAGCACCTATAGTCGCCAATGTCATCATGCTGGGTGCCTTAATCGGAATCAATTCAATACCACTCGCCAAAGAGGATATCGAGGCGGAAATAAAGGCTAGCTTCTCTCCAGACAGAGTGAAATTGAATATAAAAGCCCTCAAAATAGGAATAGACTCAGTAACAGGGAATAGATAAGCGGGCAGGAATAATAATCAGTTAGAGTAACAATTGCTTATCAAGTGCAATTTCGAACTCAGAAGGTATCTGCCATATTGAATCGCTAATTCAATAATACGAACTGCTAACTTCTCTTCCTTATCCCATGCGGGTTGTACTTTTAAACTCTTCTTCAAGCATTTTGCGGACCTGGCAAGAGAACTGTCTTTCATCTAACTCTATATCGTCATAAGTCAGCATAGAATCTTTAGCGACTGGTCGGACAACTTTAGCCCCGCGGCTTAGACCTATGGGAAGGTATTTCTTCGCTACGCTTTCGTTTGCCCTGACCAGACGACCATATACGGTATATCCGCCCTCCCCGTCCAGAATAGCTCCCGATTTCAGCTCTTTCTTCGCTACCGAGGTAACATCCGCTATGAAAAAATTAGTTGAACCAGTAGCCTCGCCACGAAGTACGGCTGAAGCAACACTTATCCCAAGTTCTAATCCAATTAGATGAAACGGCCTATATACCGCGGCATACTCACCTGAAGAATCTTTAATGAAATCATGTTCAGAGAGAAGACGCCTCATATGCTCAGTTGCTACTTTAAACACAATATAAACACCCCAGCGAAGGTTACGTTTTATAGGGGTTCCATCTCGGTTCTCACTGGCTACAACCTCCACGGTGCCGCTGTGCTCCAGAATCCCACCCGCAGTCGTTGGCTTAAGTATATTGGCTAGACCAGCTACTTCTAGCGGAGGAAATTGTAAGCCGCATTTTTGCGGCACCAGACCGGAAGCATTGGCCACCGCACACATCTCTATAGCCGATTTGGTACCGTCTAAAAATGAATTGTACATTTGGGCATTATAATCGCCAGATGCTAATTGTTCCTCTGAAAAACCGAAGTGTTTCCAAACGGTCTCCGGGGTTGAGTAACAGTATTCTGGCTGGTAGCGAGTCCCCTTACCGGCACAAACAATCTCAACACCAATGGTTCTAGCCCAGTCAATCAATTCGCAAATTAACGCCGGTTGGTCCCCGTAAGCCATAGAGTAGACGAGTCCTTTTTCGTTGGCTTTTTCCTTTAGTGCCTTTCCTAAAAGTACATCTGCCTCAACATTGACCATAACTACGTGTTTTCCAGCTTCCAATGCGGTCCATGCATGATAGGCTCCAGCCTCAGCAACTCCCGTAATCTCGACAATCACATCTAAATCGGCTTGGATTAATTGCTCTGAGTTACCAGTCAAGATAACTCGTCCTCTTTTGGCACCATCATTGATAGTGGCTGTGGAATCTCCAAAATAGACATCCTCTTTGGGCCAACCTGCCTTTAGACATGCCTTCATCGCCTTTTCTAGCTCCAGTTCAGCGACACCTACTAATTGCATTCCTGGAGTTAGCCTAGCCTGAGCTAAAAAAGCCGAACTGAATGTCCCCGCGCCAATGACACCAATCCTGATAGGTCTACCGGTTGCTTCTCTTTCCTGAAGGAGATGGTATAAGCTCATTTTTTCACCTCATTTATGGCTCTCGCGTTGTAGAACAGCTATTTATCGTTCTTCATAACCGAAATTGTCAGAATGATGTTACCATTTCTGCGCAACCGCTTCAATTCTATAGAGGGCTATACTCACTTAAACACAGCTCGGGATTTGGTTAGCTTTGAATTCTCGGCCCTCGCTCTTGCTACCTGTCTCGTAGATACCTTAACTACATTCCGCGCGCCTGAGGTTTCATCCGGGATATACCTTTTTGAAATTACCCGGTCTCGGTTGAATTCGAACGAAAAACCTCTTTACTGGGAAGCGCTATTGTATACAAAAACCGTAAAGAAAAATTCTTAAAAGCTCTTGACATCCCATATTTTAAATTGTAGACTGAATATTGGATACAATATTAGGAACAATATCCATGAAAAGCCAGGCTGAAAAAAAGACCGTTCCCGTTCGAAAGAAGGTTTACGAACA
>DAOUZD010000088.1 GCA_030665795.1 Dehalococcoides sp. | reverse complement strand
AGAGGGGCTTCGCCCCTCTTTTCTATTTTCTGCCCCCTCTCCTTTGAAGTGAAGGAGGGGGGGATTAAGGGGGTGAGGTAGAAAAAATCTTATAACCAGACCAGCTATAGGATAACGAATATATAGTATAAATAGACGACGATACCGGCAAAGACCACGCTATCCATTCGGTCGAGAAAGCCACCATGTCCTGGCATCATCTTGCCTGACTCTTTTACTCCCAGGTTGCGCTTCAGTAAAGACTCCGCCAGGTCGCCAAACTGACCAAAAACACTGACCAGTAAGCCCAAAATTACTGCCTGCCCGTAGCTCAGGGGCAAACCGAGCGGTGTCTGTAGTGTAAAAAGTAAGCTAACGATAATTGCCCCAAAGACCCCACCAACAGCACCCTCCCAGCTTTTATTGGGGCTAATCTGTGGGGCAAGGCGGTGCTTGCCCAGCGTCCTGCCAACAAAGTAAGCAACAGTATCAGACCCGAAGGTGGTAAACAAGGCAAAAAACACCCAGTTTCTACCCGCATCCAGCCTTAATGCCACCAGATAGCTTAACAGCCACCCAACATAAAGAATTCCAGCCACTGTCCACACCCAGCCCAGAAAAGCGCCTTCTTTTTGGGGACGCAGGACGAGCCACACCAAAGAGAGTGCTATCGCTGAAGTTAACAGGACTGGGACGGTAAATTCATAGTCACAATGCGGGCTCATAATGAATAACAATGTCCAGATGAGTCCGAAGCAGGTGAATGACAGCACCCGGGAGACCGCCACTAACCGGTAGAACTCAAAGACCGCCAAAAGTCCCCAGATGGCCACGAATATGGTGAACCACGGTAGCGGCTTATCAAACCAGACGGCAATGACGAGTAGAGGAATGCTCCAAAGTGCCGTGATGACCCTTTTTTTAAGCATGCTTAATTATAGTGCGCCGAAGCGCCTTTCCCTCTGGCTATAGGCAAGCAGTGCTTTGTCAATGTCTTCTTCAGTAAAGTCGGGCCATAGAACCTGGGTAAAGTAGTATTCGCTGTAAGCGGTTTGCCATATCAGGAAGTTACTGAGGCGGAGTTCATCACCGGTGCGAATTAAAAGGTCGACATCAGGTGAACCAGCGGTGTAAAGGTAACTACTAAATAATTTTTCACTTATCTTTTCCAGCGGGATACCTTCGGCGACAATGCGGCGCACCGCATCAACAATCTCAATGTGCCCCCCATAATTAAAGGCAAGGTTAAGCGTCATTCCCGTGTTATTCTTAGTTAATTCCATCGCCCTATTTATCGCTTGCTGCAGCCCCATTGGGAGCCCTTCAAGGCGACCGAGGTGACGGACTTTAATCCCCTTCTTCTGAAGCTGAAGGGCATCTTTATCTATTCTTTTTTCCAAGATGCGGAATAAACCCCCGACCTCTTGGCCAGGGCGACTCCAGTTTTCCGTGGAAAATCCGTAAAGGGTTACGTATTTTATCTGCCAATCATTAAGATACTCAATTATCGAGCGCATCTTTTTTACCCCGGCCTTGTGCCCGGCAAGTCTGGGTAAGCCACGCTGTTCTGCCCATCTGCCATTACCGTCCGGCACAATGGCAACGTGGACCGGCAGGTGAGTAATTTGTTTCTTTATTGCGGTGATAGCTTTCACCTGGTCACTGAATTTCAAGGAGGGTTATAAACTGGACTAAACCTCCATGAGTTCCACTTCTTTATCTCGTCCAATCTGGTCAATATCGGTGATAAAGGCGTCAGTAAGCTTTTGCAGTTGATTCAGGGCGCGCTTATGCTCGTCCTGCGATATTTCCTTATTTTTCTCCAAGTCCTTTAGTTCATTCATGACTTCATGCCTCAGATTACGCACCACTATTTTTCTTTCTTCAACCCTTTTCCGCACTACCTTAATTAGCTCCTGTCGCCGTTCTTCCGAGAGCTGCGGGATACTTATCCGAATTACATTCCCATCGCTAGATGGATTTAGCCCGAGTTCAGACTTCAGGATAGCCTTCTCGATACTGCGGATACTGCTCTTGTCCCAGGGTTGGATGATGAGGAGTCTGGCTTCTGGTACCGAAATGCCAGCAATTTGATTAAGTGGCGTAGGAACGCCAGCATAGTCCACTTTGATATGTTCGACTAAGGCAGGTGTCGCCCGCCCGGTGCGGAGGGTAGCTAATTCCTTCCTCACACCCCCAACGGAAGTCCGCATCTTCTCTTCAATATTTTGTAAAGCAGCACTAACCATTTCACCTGTCACTCGAAACTAGAGTACCAATCAGCTCACCAGTTACTGCTCTCTCGATACTACGAGGAGCTTGAAGGTCAAAAACAATTATTGGTAGCTTGTTTTCGAGACATAGGGACAGGGCCGTGGCATCCATTACTTCCAGACGCATATTTAGTGCTTCGAGATGCGTCAGCCGGTCAAACTTTTTGGCATCAGGTTTTTTCTGTGGGTCAGCACTGTAGATGCCATCGACGTTATTTTTGGTCATCAGCAGGACCTCAGCCCCGATTTCTATCGCCCGGAGCGCCGCTGCGGTATCCGTGGTCATGTACGGATTGCCGGTACCCCCGGCAAAGATAACCGCTCTGCCTTTCTCCAGGTGACGAATGGCACGGCGCCTGATATAAGGTTCCGCCACCTGATTAATACCAATAGATGACTGGGTTCTCGTATCTACCCCTTCTTTTTCCAGCACATCTTGGAGAGCCAGGGCATTTATCACAGTGGCTAGCATCCCGGCATAGTCGGCGGTAACCCGCTCCATCCCGTTCGCTTCCGCCTCTTGGCCACGCCAGATGTTACCACCCCCGACAACGATGGCCACCGCCACCCCCATTTCCACCACTTGCTTAATCTGCCTGGCTACCCTCGCCAAGGTGGAGACATCAATACCCAAGTCTTTCTCGCCACCAAAAGCCTCACCGCTAAGCTTGAGCAGCACGCGTTTGTACTTGATGTCAGCCATCCTCTTAATTCCTAACTGCCTAATTCGAATCTGGAAAATCGGCGTACTCTGATATTTTCGCCTACCTTAGCAATGACTTCGACAATAACATCTCGAACCGACTTATCGGCGTCCCTAATGTAGGGCTGAAGCAGCAGACAAGCGGCTTGAGGTTCGATATCAGCTCCCTCAGGGATTTCTTCTTCGGTGATAAATTGGGGCGATAGCGCCGCTACTTGCATCGCCAGATTGTGCGCCAGTTCCTTAAATTCATCGGTGCGAGCGACAAAGTCAGTCTCGCAGTTCACCTCAACCAGAGCGCCAAGGCGCCCACCAGTATGGACATAAGCTTCAACCAATCCCTGAGTAGTAGCCCGTTTCGCTTTTTTCACTGCCTTGAGCAGCCCTTTCTCTTTCAGAACTTGGAGCGCTTTGGCCACATCTCCGTCTACTTCAAACAGAGCATTGCGGCACTCCATAATCCCAGCGCCACACTGGGCTCTTAATTCTTTTACCATCTCGATTGATATTTCCAAAGCCTGCCCTCCATTATTCCTCTTCCGGGATAAAGATAAGCGGTTCCGTAGTTTCCGTCACTTCCGGTTCCTCCAAGCCTTCTTCCTCTACCTCCTCAGTCGGGGCTTCGGTTAAACCGGCTTTACCTTCAAAAGCCGCTTCAGCAATTTTACTGCAGATTAATTTGATGGCTCGAATGGCATCGTCATTAGCCGGAATAATATAGTCGATATCATCAGGGTTGCAATTGGTATCGACGATAGCCACCACCGGTATTCCCATACGTTTGGCTTCAGCCAAGGCAATTTTTTCTTTTATCGGGTCAACGATAAATAGCGCACTGGGTAAACTGGTCATCTCTTTGAATCCGCCCATCTGCCGATTGAGTTTCTCAATTTCCTCCCCAATTTTAAGGACCTCTTTTTTCGAAAGGCGTCCAAACTCTCCCCTCGATTGCTGGTCTTCCAAACGGACAAGATAGTCGATGCGGGCCTGGATAGTGGTAAAATTGGTTAACATCCCACCGAGCCAGCGCTGGTCAACGTAATACATACCGCAACGCTGCGCCTCTTCTACTATTGATTCCTGAGCCTGCTTTTTGGTACCGACAAAGAGGATAATGCCACCTTCAGCGACCAGCTGTCGAACGAAATTGCAGGCCTCGTCTAACATGGCGGCCGTCTTCTCTAAGTCAATGATATGAATGCCATTGCGCTTGGTAAAGATGTAATCCTTCATCCGAGGATGCCAGCGCCCGGTCTGATGCCCAAAGTGAGCTCCAGATTCTAAAAGTTGTTTGATGGTAGTTGTATCTGGCAAATTTTTGCCCCCTTTTCTATTAGATACTTCCTTTTTGCCGTTTAACAGTATAGCATACCCTTTTGCTTAGCAGCAACCGCAGCTTTTATTAAACCTCACCCCTTAATTCCCCCTACTTGACAAAAGAATAATATGTTGTTAAACTTTCAGCAATATATATGTAAAGGCTGGGAACAAGACTAGTAGGCTTCAAAGCGGGGTTCAGAGAGTCGGGTAAGGTGTGAGCCGATGCCAGCGCCGAAGCTGAATGGACTTGGGAGCTGCAAACCGAAAGTTGCCAGATTGGCAGGCAAGTAGGCTTTGACGCTAGGGAAGCGTTATCAAATCCCAGGGTATCGAGGTAAACATTTTATGCTACGGCCTCCGTACCTGCAGAGATGGTTGCTTACCTTTATTTAAACCAGGCGACCAAGAAGGGTGGTACCGCGAAAGTAAACCTTTCGCCCCTTTAGGGGGCGGGAGGTTTTTTAGTCTCCTCGCCATAAAGGAGGACAAAAAGAAAAGAATTAAGGGGGTTTAATCATA
>DAOUZD010000067.1 GCA_030665795.1 Dehalococcoides sp. | reverse complement strand
TTCTATTTCACTCAGCCGCCTTGATTTAGCAATGTAATCCTCAACTTCGGCTCTTTTGTCTGGTGTGGTCAGTACTGACACCAGCGGGTGCTCCGGGGCAAGAACCATAAAGGTAACGCCAAAGATAGTATCGGGACGAGTGGTAAATACTCTGATATCTTTTTCTTCCGTGCCGGGGTGCTCAAGGTCGAAGGAAATTTCCGTACCCTGGCTCCTACCTATCCAGTTCCGCTGCATCGTTTTTATCCGCTCAGACCAGATGGTGTCTTTGTATTCTAGAAGCTCATCGGCATATTTAGTGATACGGAAAAACCACTGCTCTAGGTCTCGTCGGGTCACTGCGGCACCACAACGCTCGCAGAAGCCTCCGCCTACCACCTGTTCGTTGGCCAACACCGTCTGGCAGCGGGGACACCAGTTAACCGGAGCCTTGGCTCGATAAGCCAGGTCAGCCTCATAGAGCTTCAAGAAGAACCACTCTGTCCACTTGTAATACTCCGGCAGGCAGCTGACTACCTCCCGACTCCAGTCATAGATGGCGCCGATGCTCCTGAGTTGACGACGCATGTTGTCTACGTTTTGCATCGTCCAGATGAAGGGGTGAATGCCTCGTTGGATGGCGGCATTTTCGGCGGGCAGGCCAAAGGCGTCAAATCCCATCGGGTGAAGCACATTATAACCCTGCATTCGCTTAAACCGGGCATGGACATCAGATGGTGCCATGGCATACCAGTGCCCAATGTGGAGGTCGCCCGAGGTATAGGGGAACATGGTCAAATCGTACCACTTAGGCCTGGGGTCATCCTCACTAACTTGATACAGCCTGTCCTCTTCCCACCTCTGTTGCCATTTCTTTTCTATTTCCTGAGGGTTATACTTAGCTATCATTTATCCTCCGTCTGAATGAAAGCTCTCCATCTGGCTGATTGAGATTGCTTGGTAGCCTATCTCACTGACTTCCTTTCCTTATTACTGAGGGAAGGATGAATGTGGATAGAGAGAGGTTCTGCCCCCTCTCTTAAATCTCTTCTTATTGGTGGCTCACCAGATAAGTCTAACTTAATTGGCGTAGGCTCGTCAACAAGCAGGGTGTTAGTTGTGCTGGATGTGCCTCAAGTCAAGTCTAACGGTGGCATCAATGTGGTCAGCGGCGACTGGCTCAATCACTCCTGTGCGCAGAGGCACCAGCTTGGTGCTAGGTGACAAAAAACAGAGAGACTGGATATTCCTTCTCGATAAGTATCCAGCCCCTCTAGAAATAATTCTTCTATAAGTTATAATATTAGCTTTAGCTCTTCCCTATTCGGAACATCTTGGTGCCGCATACGGGACACGTCCCTTGTGTTGCCGGCTTCTTGTTCTTCATAGTGATGGACTTTGGATCTTTCATTTCCCTTTTGGCACGACACTTCACACAGTAGGCTTGCATTGCTTACCTCCTTTTGTTTTTATTAGGATTAGTAGCAAGAATAAACTATTATTTCGGTAATGTCAATAGCCAAAAGGACTAAAATGCTAGAAATTTCAGTACCTGAGCTGAGATTATGCCATCAATCCGATTTATTTCTTATCTACCCTTCGCCCTTTTATTTTATATTTGTCCGGAGCTGTCTTGAGTCGTTTTATCGTTCTGCCTGATTTAAAACGGTTCAGATTAACGAAACCTCTGGTTCTATTCATTGATTATTTCCTCAGAGATAAATATATTACTCTTTTATCTTGTAGTCAAATTTGAACATTGCTCATTATCGGTAATATCAACTATAATTAGTCAATTTAAGGGCAAAAATGACGGTATTAAAAATCATACTCATAGTCTTAGGGGCTATTTTTCTGTGGCTTGCCTTAATTCGCATTATTAGGAAGCTTTATCACTTTCCGGCGCCAGCCTTCATCGGACGGTTTTTAAATAGTGACTTAAGGCGCTGGCTACAGCCGCCAGATAAGATGATTGAGCGTAGTGGCATCAAACCAGTAATGACAGTGATGGAACTTGGCTGTGGCAGTGGTGCTTTTACCCTTTTTATTGCCAGGGTAGTGGGGGAGCAGGGTAAGGTCTATGCTGCTGATATTCAACCGGCAATGCTGCAGCAGCTGGAGCGCAAATTATCGAAAACAGGAAATCAGGATATAACCAATATTGAGTTGAGGCAGGCTAACGCTTATGACCTGCCGTTTGCCGACGAGTCTCTTGACCTCGTCTGTATGATAACCGTGCTTCAAGAAATACCGGATAGGGGCAGAGCGCTGCGGGAAGTGGGAAGGGTATTGAAATCAGGCGGAGTCTTGGCGGTAACTGAATTTCTACCTGATCCAGATTATCCGCTGCCTTCAACTACCATCAAGACATGTCAGCGGGAAGGGTTTATTCTCGACGATAATCTGGGTAATTTGTGGAATTACACGGTAAGATTGAAGAAACCGCCCTCAGGGTAAAGGTCAAGAAAGTTAACGTCGAATTCAAATAGCTTTGGTTAGTTGGTTGGCGAGGAGGATATATTATTGCTATCACCTTTAAGATTTAAAGATAAGCTATTTTACGGTTGGGTGGTGGTGGCTGCTTTTTTGGTTATAGGCATAACTCTTTATGGGATACACTTTTCTTATGGCGTCTTCTTTAAGTCGATTGAGAGTGAGTTTAGCTTAACTCGAGCAGCAACCTCCGCGATATTATCAGCTAATCTGTTACTCGCTGGTGTATACTCTTTTTTTGCCGGCTGGGCTTTAGACAGATATGGATCGAGATTAGTTGTTCTCTTAATGGGTATATTTACTGGCTTAAGTTTAGTACTAACCAGCCAGACCAACGCCCTATGGCAGCTATTCATCACTTATAGCCTGTTATTAGCGATGGGAACCGGTCCTCTATACGTCGTGCCAATGTCAGCTGTCTCAAGATGGTTTGATAAAAAAAGAGGCTTGGCTTTAGGCCTATCTAGTGTAGGAGTCGGATTGGGAACGTTAGTTATGGCACCTTTTGCTACCTACCTTATTACTAACTTCAATTGGCATACGGCGTATTTGGTAATCGGACTAATTGCCTGGTTAGTAGTAATTCCTCTATCCATGCTCTTGAAAAAGGAACCACGTGAAGTTGGAGCCATATCCGATAGGGTAAAATCATATGCCACAGAGGTAAAAAGTGAAGAGGATGGTATTCAGCCGATTGGCTACTCGTGGTCACAACTATTTCGCACCAGAAGTTTTTGGCTGTTTGTATTTATCTGGTTCCTTTTTGCTGCCTGCCTGTTTTTAATCTTCACGCATCTGGTGCCTCATGTTACCGATATTGGCTTTTCTGCTGGGCAGGCCGCGGTAGTTCTCAGCCTCATCGGCGTAGCTTCTATCCCGGGCAGACTGCTAATGGGTATTGTTTCCGATAGGCTGGGCAGAAAATTAGCACCCATCATCTGTACTCTGTTTCAATCTGGGGCCATAGTATGGTTGGTCTGGGCTCAGGACTTATGGAGTCTCTACCTGTTTGCCCTAGTTTTTGGCTTCTTCTACAGCGGTTTTGGCACTAGTGGAGCCGCCCTAATTAGCGATACTTTTGGCTTAAGTAAAATCGGTGTCATCTTTGGCCTGCTAGAAATTAGTTTTGGCGTTGGCGCGGCGATTGGTTCAGCTATAGGGGGAATCATCTTTGATGTTAGGCACAGTTATTCTATCGCTTTCTTCATTGGGACAGTGGCAATGTTGGCGGCAACTTTGCTTATCACTCTGATTAGGCAAGAAACGGTGAGAGATTTTGAGGATGGATGAAGCGGGTAAATGGCGCGAATTATAACTGCGATTAAAAAACGAACATGCTGGCGGCGAACTCGGCTAGTTTCATTATGTAGCCGGGGATAATGCCAAGTAATAACACACCAAGGCAGGATAGGGACAGCGCTAACCGCAGGGCTCCTGAGGAAGGTACCTTCTCTTCAGAGACTGCCTGGCCGAGCCACATTACCTTCACCACGCGGAGATAGTAGTAGGCGGAGATGACGCTGTTAATCACCGCAATAATCACCAGCCACAGCAGGTTATGCTGCACGGCGGCACTGAAGATATAGAACTTAGCCATAAAGCCAGCCGCCGGCGGCATGCCAATAAGTGAAACCAGACACAGGGTCAGGGCTAAAGCCAATAGTGGTGCCCGTTTCCCCATGCCAGTGTAGTCCTTAATGAGGTCGCTATTGACCTTATTGGAGATAGCGATAATGGCAATAAAAGCTCCCATGTTGGTTAAGGCGTAGCTGGCAAGGAAGAAAAGAATGCTACTTTGCCCCAGTGAATCAGTAGCTAACGAAAATCCCATAGTAGCTAATCCCACCATAAGGTAGCCAGCTTGAGCGATGCTGGAATAACCGAGCATTCGTTTGATATTAGTCTGGGGAATGGCGACGATATTGCCCAGGGTCATGCCAATAGCAGCCAGCACGGCAAAGATTAGTCCCCAGTTCAAACTCAGCCATTCGGGAAGTCCGAAGGCGGAGAAGAAAACGCGCAGGATAATGGCAAAGCCGGCGGCCTTGCTGGCTACCGAAAGGTAGGCGGTTATCGGCGTTGGCGCTCCCTCATAAACATCAGGTACCCACATCTGGAAGGGAACGGCGGCAATCTTGAAACCGAAGCCGGCAATCAATAACACGATACCCAGGATAAGGGCCGGGCTGGCCAGAAGGGTATCGGGTGACATAGCTTGAATCGCCTGAGCAATCTCACCCAGTTGGGTTTTACCGGTAAAGCCAAAAATTAATGCCATACCATAGAGCAGGACGGCTGAGGCGGCTGCGCCCAGTAGCAGGTACTTTAGTGAGGCTTCCGTTGATTTGGCATCCTTGAGAAAGCCAACCAGAGCGTAGAGGGAAATGCTGGTCAGCTCCAGGGCAATATAGATAGCGATTAAATCGGTGGTGGCTGCCATCAGCATCATACCCAGGGTTGAGAGTAGCACCAGGGCATAATACTCACCCTGAAAGCGGGCAAACTTAGCGACATAATCTATTGAGGTTAGGATTAACAGGAAAGCAATCCCCAAGAACAGTAGTTTGAAGAAGAGGGCAAAGTTATCCACGGCCAGCATATTGTTGAAGATAGCCGGAAAACTGCCTCCCCACATCGCCACCGTGACCCCACCGGCGATTACCAATCCGGAGATGCTGACCTGTACCAGCAGTCGCTTCTGCTCGGTAAAGAGGTCGAGCAGGATGACGATGATGGCGAAGGTAGCCAAGGTCAACTCAGGTATGAACAGCGCTAGATTCAACACTCACTCCTTTTTTTTCTCAGGAAACAATTCGTAGCTAACCAGCTTTGATTTGTTTTTAGTGTTATGTTAACAAGCATTTAAAATATTTGCTCCTTAGCCACCTAATAGTCCTACTATCGGCGAAATGCCGAGCTTAATCACATCGGTCAGGATTGCCGGATAAATACCAACCAGCATAATCACGGCAACAAGGGCAAACATGTATACCCGCTCCAGAATATCAGCGTCAGCGGTGCCG
>DAOUZD010000035.1 GCA_030665795.1 Dehalococcoides sp. | reverse complement strand
GCGAACGTTTGGCCCAATCATGTGGGCAAAACGGATAGAACGGAAGTCCAGTCCAAATTTGCTATGGTAGAACCGCCCGAGGCCCTCCCCGTAGAGCTTGCCGCAACCGTACATACTGACTGGTCGCTGGATGCTGATGTCAGTGATGACTTCACCCATCTCCAGGCCAAAAGTACCCAGAGTACTAACAAACATTATCCTCTCCACGCCAAATAACCTGGCGGCCTCTAGCACATTGTAGGTCCCGATAATGTTAGCTCGGAAAGAAGCCCACGGGTTAAGCTCGGACATGTAGGTAAGTATAGAGCCCAAGTGGTAGATTTCGGTGATGTTGTTATCCTTAATGATATTCATCACCTCAGACCAATTGCCCAGGTCCCCGTGCACTATCTTCACCTTGTTCTCAATGGCCTCTATACGATGCCGGTTTATGGCGATGTCAAATAAAACTACCTCCTCCCCGCGGTCAACCAGTATGTGTGCTAGCTCCGCCCCAATATACCCCGTCCCACCCGTAATAAGCTTGGACATTTCCTTTATTTACCCCCTTTCTCTGCCGCTGCATTTTAACTGTAATGAGGAGCACTGCAGTTAATAGCTGTTACCCCGTACCAAACAGCAAGCAACCGGTTACCTTTGTCATCAAACTGGTGCCAGTTCTTTCAAGAACGATAGAGTTCCTTTAAACGGCGAATAAATTGCCTGTCTCTCTTCTTGATAATCGCCTCTACTGATTCGGGCGTATATTCGAAAAATCCTTTCCCTGTCTTAGTCCCCAGCTCCCCTCGTGTTACTTTGTCCCTGAGTATTTTGGGAGCCTCGGTGCTGGAGTTAATTTCTTTCAAAAGCTCCCCCTCTACCTTGCACGTTACCCCCAGCCCTGCCAGGTCCCTTATTCGCAAAGGGCCAAGACTGGCCAGACGGAATCCTAGACTGGCGACGACAGCCAAATCAATGTCTTCCGCACTTGCTATTCCCATCTCCGACAGAGAATACACTTCCCGGTTCATGGCTGCCTGGATTCGGTTAATCAGGAATCCGGGAATTTCCTTCCGGACTCTAACCGGGACTTTTTTTATCTTAACCAGGAAGTCTTGGGCTGTTTGGCATGTTTCCTCAGAGGTTTTCTCTCCGAGTACGATTTCTACCAGAGGAACGAGATGTGGCGGATTGAACCAGTGAGTTGTTATTGCTCTTTCCGGCTTTGTCATGAGGGAAGAAATATCGGTCATCCGAAAGGATGAGGTATTGCTTGCCAAAATGGTATCTGGAGCACAGAACCTCTCCATTTCCTTGAAAATGTTCTGTTTGGCCTCAAGGTCCTCGAATATGGCCTCAGTAACGAAGTCCGCATCACGAACGGCCTGAGCCAAATCTTTTACTATGGCGATTCTATCCAGAGTTTGTTCTAACTCGCTCTCGCTCATAAACTTTTCCTCGACAAGAGTTACTAGGTTTGAGCGGATACTATTCTTCGCTACTGCCAGAGCCGATTCAAACGCATCGGTCACATTTACTGGAAATCCCTCCTGGGCAAAGGCTTGAGCAATACTATGCCCCATAAGACCGGCACCAACGACAGCTATTTTTTTAATTTGACCTACTTTCATCTAGACCTCCTTACCAAAATTTATAGATGGTTGCTACCATACACGAGATAGCTATAGGCTAGAAAGTACATAGTGTAACTTTCACAATACTTGTTATTTGTGGCTAAACTATTTTATTGTCAAGCTTTTTACACGCACTACTACCTACTTCCATGACGCAAGTTTTTATTAAGAGTAGCCACTATATCCAATGATTACCGAATCTTTGGGAACTACTTGCCTTCGAGGTATTCCTTGGTCTCTTTGACTAACCCAAGCAGTAACTCGCTAAGCTTTAAGGGCGGCAAATAGATACAGAAGAGCTTCAGGGTCTCGGTTTCGCTCGTGTTACGACACTCGTGCTCTATTCCCTTGGGGGCAACTATTACCGAGTCCGTCTCTAGCTTCACTTTCTCTCCATCAATTATGCACTCGCCGCGTCCCACGCAGTACATTATCTCATCACTATCTGGATGCGTATGCATACCGGTGGCGCTTCCCGGTGGAATATGAGAGAATAGTACGGTAGCCGTGTCATAACCCGTCGTCTCCGGACAAGTTATCAGCTTCAAGTATCTTTCCCTTGGGGGTTCCGCCTTTACCGACGGAAATTCCCATCCATTATAGACCCACTTAGCCATTCATTTTCCTCCTTTTTGATTATTCTACCCCAAATGCTGCACGCCTCGTTTGGGCTGGTAATCTCCTCAACTCAAGAGCCTGGTCTATGGGTGGAAGATTTATCTCACCCTCCTCATACTCAAAATAGGTTACCGTTGATAGTGCCAAAGGTACCCTGTTCCTTCGAATTAGCCGCAATGGTCAGGAAATTTCACTGACCCTGTAGTATCAATTTTAACAGGACTTAAAAGAACAGTCTACATAGGTGCCATTGTCAAATCATACCCTTTTGCTTTTGCTCTTGGCACTTTCATACCATTAGTATTTAGTATTATAATAATTTGGTATTATAATAATATCATATAAAGTAGAGAGCTTACCAAGAGCAAATACTCTAGAGAAAGCAAAGGATATTAGTGGAGGTTCGAATATATGGAAGTTGAGGTTGTCATGCCCCGGTTAGGCCAGGAGATGACCGAGGGAACCATAGTTGAATGGTATAAGAAAGAGGGTGATAGGGTAGAAGACCTTGAGCCACTGTTTCTGGTAGATACCTCGAAGGCCACTATGGACGTAGAGTCAGAGGTCGCTGGTATCCTTAAGAAGATTGTGGTTGGGGAAAACGAGATTGCAGCCGTGGGACAGGTTGTGGCTATAATAGAAACGTAAGGGTAGGGAGAAGAGTGAGTATGACCTCAAGGAACAAAGCAAGAGAGCAGAGCCAGGAAAACCCGATAGCTGAAGTTATACCACTCAGTGGTTGGCGCAAGGTCCTCGCCGAGCACATGCTCAGCAGTCACCTGAACTACGCTGAAGTTACTCAGATGAGAGAAGTTGACGTTACTGAGCTGGTAAACCTTCGCCAGTCACTCCTGAGCCGGTTGGAAGAGAAATATGGCTTTCGACTATCATATACCCACTTGCTGATAAAAGCAGCGGCTCAAGCCTTGCGACAGCACCCCATAGTCAACTCATCTCTGGTGGATGAAGAGATTAGAATCTTAAGTGATGTTAATATTGCCATGGTGGTAGCGCTCGACAATGGCCAATTACTGGCACCGGTAATACGCCAGGCAGACCGAAAATCAATTGTAGAAGTAGCCCGGGAGGCAATCAAATTAACAGAGCAAATAAGAGCGCGGCGGTTCAATCTCGATGTCCTGGCGGGAGGCACCTTCACCGTAACCAATGCCGGTATGTACGGCACGGATTTTGTCACTCCGCTTATCAATGTCCCGCAAAGCGCTGCTCTGGGTGTGGGCAGGTTAGTACCGAAGCCAGTGGTGCGGGACAATCAGATTGTCATCAGGACAATAATGGGCCTGAGTCTGACCTATGACCACCGTGTTCTAACTGGCGCCACCGCGGCTCAGTTTTTCCAGACCTTGGAAGGCATTATTGAGAACACGAAACAATTAGACCTCGGAATCCAGGTTAATTAAGTCAGAAGTAATATTTGGTAAAGAATTAAAGGGGGGTTTGCAAAGGATGCCGTTATCAAATAAAGTATTGCTGCGCATTTACCGTGATATGATTCGGCAAAGAACTCTGGATTACCAGCTGGTCAAAGCGGCGAAATCGGGCAAAATGCTTCCCGGGTGGCACAGCGGCCTCGGCGAGGATGCCATCGTCGCGCCGGTGGCTCTCCTTCGCCAGGATGACTATGTTACCTATACCCACCGTGGTGCCTATGTCTGGATTGTCAGAGGGATGACAATGAAGGAAATAATTGCCGAGTTTTACGGTAAAGCGACTGGCTGCGCTGGAGGCTATGGTGGCACCCACATTGCCAAGCCCAGCCTGGGCATTTTCGGCCGCAGCGGGATGCAGGGAGGCCATTTTCCCCTGGCGGTAGGAATGGGCATTACCGCCCAGATGAACAGTAAGAGCCAGGTGGTAATGATGTTCTTCGGTGACGGCAGCGGTACCAGAGGCCACCTCCACGAAGCCTTTAATTTCGCCTCGGTATGGAAGCTCCCCATCATCTGGATGTGTGAAAATAACGGCCTATCTATGTCAGTAAAACTGGATAAAACCTGGGCCATCAAGAATATCGCCAGGATAGCTGACAACTATGCCATGCCCGGTAAGACGGTGGACGGAAATGACGTCATCGCCGTGGCCGAGGCGGCCGGTGAGTTTATCGAGAGGGCCAGGAAAGGTGAAGGCCCTGCCCTGCTGGAGATGATTACCTACCGCTGGCGCGGCCATGTAGAAGGTGACCCGATGATGTACCGGACCAGGGAAGAGATAAAGGAATGGCAGCAGAAGGACCCGGTGCCTCGCTTTGAAAAAGTACTGCTGGATAAAGGATTGCTTGCCGAAGAAGACATTCTCCGGATACGGAAAGAAGCCGAGGGAGAGGTCGCTGAAGCCCAGCAGTTTGCTGAAGAAAGTCCAGACCCCAATCCTGAGGAAATCTTCACCAGGGTATATTCTACCTCCCATACGTAGACAGGTAAGTTAAGAGGAAGATGAATGTCATGCGAGAAATAAGTACAATCCAGGCAATACACGAGGCGGTAGCGGAAGAGATGAGGCGGGATGAGCGGGTTTACCTCATTGGCGAGGCGGTAGGTCCAGGGGGTTTGACCGTAACACGCTCCCCCGCAGAGATTTTTAAAGAATTTGGTGAGTCTCGGGTTAGAGAGACCGGGATTATTGAACCCACACTGGCTGCTTCCGCCACCGGAGCCGCCCTTTCCGGCCTGCGGCCCATCGTTGACTTCTCCTTCGCCGACTTTATGTTCCCTGCCTGGGGTGAAATCTATCAGGCAGGCCTGTGGCGCGCCGGGCACGGGGCGGCTGAAGACATGAAAATACCTCTTGTCTATATGGGAGGAATAATCGGCTACAGTGGTGGCGGATTTTCTCACAGCCGGGCACCCATCGGTAACATCTGGCACGGACCGGGACTCAAGCTCGTCATCGCCACCACTCCTTATGATGCCAAAGGTCTGCTCAAGACTGCCATCAGAGATGATAATCCGGTGGTCTTCCTGGTTCACCGGCTTCACTACCCGGTGAAAGGCCCTGTTCCCGAGGAAGAATGCCTGATTCCCTTTGGCGAGGCGGTGGTGAGGAAAGAGGGGAAGGACGTTACTGTCGTGGCTGATGGCTATCAGGTAACCCTTTCGCTCGAAGCGGCGGAGGACTTAGCCAGGGAAGGCATCAGCGTTGAGGTTATTGACCCCCGTACCCTGGAACCACTGGATATTAACACAATTTTGGCCTCGGTAGAAAAGACCGGCCGTCTGGTGGTGATTGACGAGGACTATGTAAGATGCGGCCCTCACGCCGAAATAGCTTTCCAGGTGCAGGAAAGGAGTTTTAAATCCCTGAGGGCCCCGGTGCAACGGGTCGGTAACCTGAATATGCCTATTCCAACGGCTAAGGTTTTGCGTGACGCGGCACTACCCACCAGGGAGAAAATCATCGCCGCCGTCAAGAAAACAATTAAAAATATATCTTAAAAAGGAGGCACGATGTCAAAATGGGTTTATAATGGATGGGAATTTCCAGCCGCAAAAGCAGAGCCCCCGAGGGAAAGATTTTTGAAACTTATCGCCTGCCCGGAGACGACGGGTTACGACACGGCTACCGTACTATTCTCGCACATCCCGCCGGGGAGTTCCAGTGGTATGCATGCTCATCCAGCGAGTGATGAGATAATGTACTGCGTGGGTCGCGGCGAGTGCACAATTGATGGAGAGAAAGTAAAGATAGAGACGGACTCGGTAATAGTTGCCCCCAGGGGAGTAGAGCACGAGTGCCGTAACACCAGTGAAACCGAGACCCTCAAGCTCTTCTGTGTCTACTTACCACCCTTAAAGCTTAGCGAATTACTGGTTGAATTAGCCAAAAAGACCAGGGAGTACCTCGCCGGCAAGTAGTTGCCAAAGACGGGGTCCTTCAAAAAAGGAGGTATTACAATGGAGATTACGGAAACCACTGAATTTCTCACACGAACAGGCCTGAATAAACTTTTAGAAATCAAGGACTCTGATATCCGAATATTGACCTTGCAACAGACTCGTGACGCTATAGATAAGAGCATTCATATTGGTGGCGCTTTTTCAGCGACTATTCCTCTGGTAGCCCTATACTATGGAGGAATAATGCAGTACGACGTAGCCAACCCGACGCAGCGAGGACAGGATATGTTTGTCCTCAGTAAAGGGCACGCTGTGGCCGCTATTGCGTCTATGTATGCCGACTTGGGATATTTCGACCGTTCCGTATTAAAAAATTCCCGCGGTGCCGAGAGTATACTAAACGGTCACCCCGGGCCAATTTTACCTGGTTTTCATCTCTCTACAGGGCCTCTTGGCCAGGGATTGAGCGCAGCTCAAGGACTGGCGCTGGTTGGCAAAAGAAACCCTCGCTATGACGCCTATTGCCTCACTGGTGACGGAGAACTGCAAGAAGGTATTATCTGGGAAGCCATTATGTATTCCAGCTATAAAAAATTGGACAATCTCTGCGTGCTGGTCGATAAGAATGTCGGTCAGCTTGATGACACCAGGCAGCTAGTTGTCCCATTGCTAAATCTTAATAAAAGATTTGCGGGCAATGGCTGGAGAGTGTTTGATGTTGATGGAATGCAGTATGGACCGATAATGGAAGCTCTGAAATCGTTCAAATATGGGCCGCGTGATGGAAAACCTACCGCTATTATCTGT
>DAOUZD010000015.1 GCA_030665795.1 Dehalococcoides sp. | reverse complement strand
GTAGTTTTCGCCGACAATTTCTGCCCCGGCTTCAATTGCCTCTAGGATTTCTTCCGGTTTTCTCGTTTTGGCGGCAGCAACTAATTGGACTCCGTCAGGCAATTCACTTAATATTTGGCTCACATTCTGCTTGATTGTCATGGCTCCCCGTCCTTAACTAGCGGTAAAAAAGCCTCGATTCACCCTCAGGTAAGCTCCCTTGCCTCGCTTTTTATCCACATTATACTATAAAATCAGCCAGCTTAATATCGGTGATTTTTAGCAACCTGTCCCACCGCCCACTTCCCTCTATCAAGAGAGAGATATTAAAGGAGCGTCTATGAGAGGCGGAGCCTCTCTTCTTCACCCCGTTCCCCCTTCCCCTTATCAAGGGGAAGGGGGACAAAGGGGGATGGGGGTACCTGATAAAAAACCTAAAGAGGGTATGGTTATCAGAGAAGTGCGAAGCCCCCTCAATCTAACCCTGATTAAACAACCGGCAAAGTTGACATAACTCTAAAAACAAATCGAAGCTAACTAGCTTCGATTTGTTTCCCTTTATTTTAATTCTTCTGCCCCCCTTGGTGTTCAAATTATCGCTCCGCGGTGGCTTGAGATAGGACGGTCAAAATGCTATAGTATTACGAGGTAATACTCTTTTTCGCCAAGGAGGCACTTTATTTACATTTGTATTCGGGGAAGTGCCGGAACTGGCAGACGGGCCAGACTTAGGATCTGGTGTCGCAAGACGTGGGGGTTCGAGTCCCCCCTTCCCCACTTGACGCAAAGTGTAAATGGAGAGTTCGGTAATGAACCTTAAACTGATACTGGAGGAGACAGTAAACCGGTATGCAGGTAAGATGGCCGTTGTTCTTGGTGAGCGCCGGGTATCTTATGCCGAGTTGAATGAGGCCTCAAATAAAGTTGCTAATGCTTTGCTCAAAATGGGGGTGGGGAAAGGTGACCGGGTGGCCACACTATTATCTAATAGCCCGGAATTTGTTACTGTCTACTTTGGTATCATCAAAGCTGGCGGTATCGCGGTTCCTCTGGACATCAGATATAAAATTGAGGAGTTAGCCTCCTTGTTCGGTAGCTGTCAGCCAAGGGTTCTGGTGGCTGAAAGTGATCTTCTAGGGCCGCTGGTTCCAGTCTTATCCCGGTTTGACTCTATTAAGCATATCATCGACTTAGATTCCAAGTATGAAGGTCAATTTCCTAGCTATCGGGAGATTATGGACACGAGTTCATCACAAAGGGTTGAGGTAGCCTTGGCGCCCGATGATATAGGCACTATTTCTTATACTGGGGGACCGACTAATCGTCCCCGGGGCGTGACTTTATCACATCACAATCTCGTCAGTGAGGCAATTATATCCGCGGATGGATTTCAACAAACTGATAAGGACAACGTGATGTTATTTGCTTTACCGATGTATCACATGTTTGGCTTGGGCTCAGCATTACTGACCTCGGTTTATAAAGGCAGCACGGTGGTAATAGTACCGGGAACCGGCAGGTCTATTACCAGTTTTCTAGAAACTATTGAGAGGGAGAGGGGCACCATATATCTGGGAGTACCTTATATCTATGCCCTAGCGATTAATATCGCCGAGCGGGAGGGGGTAAATTATGATTTGAGTTCCATCCGCTTGTGGTGCAGTGGTGGCGCCACTTTGACGGCTGAGATTATACAGCAGTTCAAGCAGTATTATGGTGCCGATATTATTGATATCTGGGGACTTACTGAAGCGGTGTCTCATGTTACCTGTCATCCTGTAGATGGCATGAGGAAGCTTGGTGCCTCAGGAAAGGCTTTGCCTGGCTGGGAGATAAAGGCAGTGGACGATAATGGCAGTGAGCTACCTCTGAGTCAACCCGGTGAGATAATTGTTAGAGGGCCAATAATGCAAGGCTATTATAATAATCCTCAGGCTACTGCCGAGGCGATAAAGAACGGCTGGCTTTATACCGGTGATATCGGGAGCATTGATGAAGATGGCTATCTCTTTCTTTCGGGCATGAAGAAGGATATGATCATCTTAAAAGGGCAGAACGTTTATCCCAGTGATATTGAAGAGGTGCTGTGTAGCTATTACAAGGTAGCCAAAGCAGTGGTGGTGGGTATTCCTGATAAGTTGCGCGGGGAGATAGTTGGCGCCATTATTAAATTGAAGAGAAGGTTTACCGCTACCGAACAGGAAATCAGGTCTTTTTGCCAGGAACGTTTGGCTGACTACAAATTGCCGAAGAAAATCATATTCACGAAGTCTCTGCTTAAGAGTGCCACGGCTGGAATGGGCAAGAAAAAACTGGAGGATTATTTCTCAGACTTGTCCTCTTTATTCCCCCCTCTTTCTCAAGGAAAAGGGGAGTCCTAGTTTCTTTCAAGACTTTATCATCACCAATAGCATCTTAAATTTCCTTATCGCTTTCAACGCATGGGGTTCATTAGCCGGCATAATAATTATTTCATCTTTCTTCAAGTGGAAGGTCTTACCTGAGATGGTAATCCCAGCTTTATCATCAAGCAGATAAACCAAAGCATCAAACGGCGCGGTATGCTCACTTAATCCTTGCCCTTCCCCGAAAGCAAACAGGGTTAAGGTTCCCGTCTTCTTATCAACTATCGTTCTGCTGACCACAGAACCTTCTTGGTAGTCCGCTAAATCAATTAACTTTATCGATTGTGCCATAAGTGGATTGGCACTGGCTTGTTGCTCACTCTGCGCCACGTTTATCCCTCCTCTTGCTCTTTTCTTTGTTAGTTACACTCTCACCGGCTTTGGCTAACACCTGATTTAGCCAGTCAGAGATATACTCGGTGATTTCTTGCCAACTTGGCTCAACGATGAGCCAATGGGCGTGATTGGCTAATTCTTGGTAAGTTGAAACCGCCTTATATTTCTCAGCGACTTTTCGAGTCACCGAAGCGGGGGTTATTCTATCTTGGGCCCCGGCGATAACTAGGACTGGGCAAGTAACCCTTGACGCATCAACTTTGGCGGCTCCTTTCCGGTCAAGAAACCAGAACCCGATTTCCCACGCCGCCCGGCCAGACTCGTAAACATATCTGTCGAAAAGTCCTTTTTGCTCTTCAGCCGTCAGTAAGTGCATCGTTGAATACACCGCTTCAGCAAAAGTCTGACGCATTGGTTTTCGCCAAAAGCCCCACTTGGTCAGTCCGCTCCAAAAACTTCTTATGACCGATGGTTTTAGCGCTATAATTCCGTGCGGTGATGCCGGGGCAAGAAGAACCAGAGCTTTGGCTAGTCCTCGGCTGCCCAGGATTTGCGCTAGAAGCCCACCCATGGAGTGCCCCATCAGGATGGGGAGGGTGTCCAGCTTCCCGATTTCTTTTTCAAGGTCTTCAGCGTAATCCAATAGGCTGGTGGTGCCTAACTGGGGATGGGGTGGTGCTTTCGGATCCACATCGTGAAAACGTAAAGTAGGCGTAAGACAATGATAACCCTTCCCCTCAAAGAATTTCTGATAATTTTCCCAATTCCACCCACCACCCCACATGCCGTGAATCATGACTATTGTTTCTGCCATCATGTTTTCTCTCGTCATTTTGGTTTATTATATGTTTATAAAGCGCTACAATACAATAGAACTTGCTAGAAACTAATGATATAGACTAAAAAGGAGGAAGAATGTCTCAGTGGGTTTATAAAGGGTGGGAATTTCCGTCGGTGAAGGTAGAGCTACCCCGGGAAAGATAATTGAAGTTGATAACCTGTCTCGAGACAACTGGCTATGAGCCAGCGACCGTCCTTTGCTCGCACATCCCACTGGGAAGCGCCACCGGTGTGTATACACATCCAGATAGTGACGAGATAATGTACTGTGTCGGTCGCGGCGAGTGCATCATCGGGGAGGAGAAAATAAAGCTAGAGACAGATTCATTGATAGTTGCTCCTAAAGGGATAGAGCACGAGTGCCGAAACACCAGTGAAACCGAGACCCTGAAGCTCTTCTGTGTTTACATCCTACCCTTAAAGTTTAACGAGTTATTGACTGAGCTAGCCAAAAACACCAAGGAATACCTCGAAGGCAAGTAGTCCCCCAAGATGGGTAATCATTATTTCGAATCTGACATTGCCTTAAGCACCTGAGTAAGCTGCTCTAGAAGCAGGTCCCGGTTGGCTGGCGATATGACGACATTCCAGCGCACTATGTCAAGGGAAGTAAGGTACGGGATAGCCTTTTCAGCTTCTTGACTTCCCAAAATTGCCGCACTACAATCAATTGGGACTGGACAGATAAAAGGAGGGATTATGGCACAGAGTGAAGTTAGAGTAGCTTGGGAGCCGTTAAAAGAGTTCACCAAAGAGGTATTTGTGCAGTTGGGCATGCCTCCCGAGGGCGCGGAAACTGAGGCTACGGTGCTGATATGGGCCAACCTGCGAGGGGTGGACTCTCACGGTGTGCTGCTGATTCCAATATACGTGGAATGGGTGGACAATGAAGTGATGAACCCGAAGCCCAATATCCAAGTTCTGAAGGAGACTCCCGCCACCTTATTTGTTGAGGCCGACCGCGCTTTCGGGCCGGTAGTTACCGTCTTCACCATGAATCGGGCAATCGAGAAGGCAAAAGAGGCAGGTATATGCTGGGCGTTAATCCGCAACACTACCCACCAGGGAGCCATGGGTTATTATGCGCTGATGGCTGCGGAGAAGGGCATGGCAGGACTCACTTTTGTGTGTAATCCCCCCAACATGGCACCCTATGGTGCCAAGGTTCCGGGAGTGCACAATAGCCCCATAGCCATCTCCGTACCGGCGAAACGCCACCGCCCGCTAATTCTAGACATGGCCACTAGCGTGGTCGCTGCAGGGAAAATCCTCCTTGCTCTCGACAAGGGTGTTTCTATACCGGTGGGCTGGGCACTAGATAAGGATGGGAATCCCACTACCGACCCTAAGAATGGGGTGGTACTGCTTCCCTTTGGTGGCCCCAAAGGCTCCGGTCTGGCACTTATGTTCGAATGTCTGTCCAGTGTCATGATGGGTAACCCACTGCTAGAGCCAGCTCTACTGGGCAAGGAAATAGAGCCCCTAACGCAGGGCAAGAAGCCAGAGGTCATACGAGTTCGCCCGGGCTACACTCGCCGTCATATCCAGAACAGCGTGGTCGTTGCCATTGACATTGGCACCTTCACCGATGTCGAAGGTTACAAAGAGCACATCGATAACCTCATCGATGGTCTCAAAGCCCTGCCTAAGGCGGAAGGGTTCAGTGAGATATTCGTTCCCGGTGAACCGGAGAACAGAAACTTTGATGACCGTTCCCGGAATGGTATTCCTCTTCCCGAGAAAACCGCGAACAATCTGAGGAGCGTCGCCGAGAGGTTTGGTGTCAAGTTGCCGCCTGGCCTGTAGGCAAAAAGCGAATTTAAGGGGGTATGCTCACATGAAACTGAAAGAAAAGGCAGTCGTGGTCAATGCCAAGGATAATGTGGCTACCGCTCTGACTGACCTAGAAGCAGGAACCAACTTGGAACTGGACGTAGGTGATAAAACGCTGACCGTGAAATTGACGGCGGCGGTTCCCTTCGGTCATAAATTCAGTCTGGCTCGGATAGAGCCGGGGGCACTGGTTATCAAATACGGTGAAGTTATTGGTACGGCCACCAGTGCCATTGCGCCCGGGGATTATGTGCATATCCATAATGTGGCCAGCACCCGAGGACGAAGTGAACGGGCAGGAGGTGTCAAGTGAGCTTTCTCGGTTATCCCCGGCCGGATGGGTCAGTAGGTGTTCGTAACTACATTGGCGTAATCTCTACGGTAAGCTGTGCCAACGATGTGACCTACTGGATATCCCAGCAGATCAAGGGGACGGCGCCCTTTCTCCACCAGGCCGGCTGTGGTCAGTTACAACCCGACTTAGAGATGACCACCCAAACTCTTACCTCCCTGGGCCAGAACCCCAATCTGGCTGGTGTCTTGCTGGTCAGTCTGGGTTGTGAAGGAGTGAGGGTGGACCAAATCGAGGAAGGTATTGTCCGGACGGGCAAGCGTGTAGAGAAAGTGGTCATTCAGAGAGCCGGGGCGACAGTTGCCGTAACCGAAGGTTTTCGCTTCGCTCAGGCTATGGTCGGTGAAGCCTCAAAGATAAGGCAGGAAGAGTTTGACGATTCACACCTTGTGATTGGGGTTAAGTGCGGCGGCTCTGATACTACATCAGGACTAGCCTCTAATCCGGTGGTGGGTGCCATTTGCGACTTGGTACTTGATAATGGAGGTACCTGCGTTTTCGGTGAAACTACGGAGTTTTTAGGCGCTGAACACATTCTGACCCGCCGCGCGGCTAATCCCCAGATTGCCGACAAGATTCTGGATATTGTCGACCGCATGGAGAAGCGGGCTATCGACAGGGGAGGGGATATGAGGGGTGGGCAGCCGAGCGCCGGCAATATTGCCGGTGGCTTGACCACTATCGAGGAGAAATCGCTGGGAGCCATCGTCAAGGGAGGTACCAAGCCTATTCAGGGTGTCTATGAGTATGGAGAACGAGTCCAGGGCAAGGGTTTATATATTGTGGACTCCCCGGGACGGGAGCCAGAATTCCTTACCGCGCTGGCGGCGGCTGGTGTCCAGGTCATCCTCTTCTCTACGGGACTGGGAGTTCCTCAAGGCTTTCCTTTTATCCCGGTAATCAAAATAACGGGTAACCCGGTCACTTTTAAACGGTTGCCGGACCACCTGGACATTCTTGTTGAGCTAACTCGAGGCAAGGGCTCAGGTTTCCAGGCGATTGGCCAAACCATATATCGTGAGGTACTGGAGGTGGCCTCAGGCAAGCAGACCAAAGCTGAAATCCTGGGCTACGGAAACTTTCCCGGTCTCTATACCATCGGTCCCATAATATAAGGCGGGCTTAATTAGCCGTTCCCATCCACAAACTCTCAATTTCTGTTAGTTGTTGTGTCGAGGTTAAGTTGTCATAAGCACATGAAAATGCCAACAAACTTTTCAAATTATGGGTATTGTGATATGATGAAATCGGAATGAGTCAAAATGCACGCCTCGAAGAGATACGCTGGCATGGTAGAGGTGGGCAGGGGGCGGTGTTAGGAGCCAGTATCTTAGGCCGTGCTGCCGCTCTTTACGAAGGCAAATATGCTGTATCATTCCCCAGTTTTGGTGCCGAACGGCGCGGTGCCCCGGTACAGGCTTTCACTCGTATTGCTGACCATGTTATTCGGAGCCGCAGTCAGATTTATCACCCCACGAAAATCATCGTCTTGGATGATACCTTGCTTGATGTAGTTAACATAACTGATGGCGCCAAAGCGGGGGCTTCTATTCTCATCAATACGCGTAAACCTGCTTCAGGGCTATCTCTTCCTGATTACCTCAATGTTATCATTCTAGATGCTACGGCGATTGCCAGAGACATTATCGGCGTCGCTATCGTCAACACCACCATGCTGGGCGCTCTGGCCGGAGCTACTACCCTAGTTAGCCTAGATTCTATCAAGCAAGCCATTGCCAATGCTTTGCCAAAGAAGATAGCAGAACGTAATATCGCCGCTGCCGAGGCGGCTTACCAGAAGGTGAAGGGCAAATGAAGGAGTCAATCCCAGGACCAGTGTCCAAAGCCGGTACCATACCCACCAAAATGGGGAGCTGGAGTACCCTTAAACCGGTGCTAAAGGGCAAGTGTACCTTCTGTCTCTTTTGCTGGATTTTCTGTCCGGAGGGGGCTATCATCCAGGATGAGGAAAATAGGAAAGTGCTCTTTAATTATGAAGAATGTAAGGGCTGCGGTATCTGCGCCCATGAGTGCCCAACCAAGGCAATCGAAATGGCTGAGCCTGAGTCGTGAAGGAGTGGGTAATGTCCACCAAAACACCGGTAAAGAAATATATCACCGCCAATGAAGCGGTAGCGCATGCCGCCCGCTTAGCTCGTGTTGAGGTAGTTGCTGCTTACCCGGTGACACCTCAGACCACTATCGTGGAGAAGCTGGCCAGTTTTATTGCCAACGGCGAGATGGACGCTGACTTCCTCAAGGTTGAATCGGAGCACTCCGCTTTGACTGCCTGCATGGGAGTCCGTATGGCTGGGGCGCGAGCTTTCACTTCCACCTCATCCCAGGGATTAGAGTACATGCATGAAATGCTGGCTTATGTCAGCGGCGGCCGCTACCCATTAGTCTTGGTTAATGTGTGCCGCTCGGTGGCGCTACCCTGGAGTATCTGGGGAGACCAGCAGGACGCTATCCAGCAGCGGGATACCGGCTGGATTCAAATCTTTACCGAGACGGGACAAGAAGCGCTGGATATGGTTCTCCAGGCGTATCGCATTGCCGAAGACCACCGAATATTACTCCCGGTGATGGTATGTCTGGACTCCTTTATCCAGTCTCATACTGAAGAACTGGTGGAAATTCCCGGCCAAGAGAGTGTCGATTCATTTCTGCCTCCCTATGACCCGGTAGTTACTTTGGATGTGGATAATCCCTACTCGATATCGGTCGGTGGCTTCGGCAAGCATTATACTCGTTGGCGTAAGGAGCAGCAGGAGGCGGCGGAGAAAGCCAAGGAGGTCATTGTCGAGGTAGGTGACGAGTTTGCTCGCAGCTTCGGTCGTCACTATGGAGGGCTAATCGAACCGTACCGTAGTGAGGGAGCAGAAGCCGTCATCGTAATCATGGGCGCCTTAACCGGAACCGCCCGGGAGGAGGTGGACGAAATGCGCGCCGAGGGCAAAGCAGTCGGTCTAATCAAGGTAAGGGCTTTCCGTCCCTTTCCTGTCCGGCCGCTACGGCAAGCTCTCGCCAAGGTCAAAGCGGTGGCGGTATTGGACAGAGATTGCTCTTGGGGGTACGGGGGGGCGCTGGCAACAGACCTGAGGGCAGCCCTCTATGATTTGCCTAACCCGCCAGCGGTGTTAAATTTCATCGGTGGACTGGGTGGTGCCGATGTCCCGCCCGAGCAAATGAGATATATGCTGGACAAGGCTCTGGCTGCAGAAAAGGGAGCCCCATCAAGTATGGAGTTTATCGGCTTATGAAACTGAAGGAAGTCTCCAAAGAAGAATTGTTTCGCTGTTCCTATGGCTGTGCCGGCTGTGCTTCCGTTCTGGCGGTACGCCTCACCCTAAAAGTGCTGGGCAAGGACAGTGTTTTTATCGTGCCGGCAAACTGCATCAGTACCGTGTCCTGTTACTATCCGCAGGCACCATTCTTTGTGCCGATGACGGTTATGGCTTTCGCTGCTACTGGCGCGGCTCTTTCCGGTGTTAGTGCTGGTTTCAAGAGGCGGGGACGAGGAGACATCCATGTGGTCGGCTTTGCCGGAGATGGAGGCACAGCCGACATCGGGATTCAGGCTCTTTCCGGTGCTATTGACTGCGGAAACAAGTTCATTTATATCTGTTATGATAACGAAGCCTATATGAATACCGGTATACAGCGAAGCGGCCTGACCCCCTATGGAGCCACCACCACGACTACCCCGAGCCCGTGCTTTGAAAATCGGCCAAAAAAGGACATGATGCGCATCATGGCGGCTCACGATATTCCCTATGCGGCTACCGCCTGCACTTCCTATCCCCTGGACTATATGCAGAAAGTGGCCAAGGCGAGCCAGGTAAACGGTCCTACCTACATTCATGTGCTGACGCCGTGTCCTACCGGATGGGGTTTTGCTCCCGACCGTACTATCGAGATAGGCCGTATGGCCGTCGAGAGTGGCATATGGAAACTGGTGGAATTTGAGCATGGCGAATTCCACACTACCTATGCGCCAAGTCGAAAACGGCCGGTCTCCGAGTACTTTGAGGTGCAGACCCGCTTCCGCCACCTCACCCCTGAGGAAATTGAGGCCATCCAGCGCGAAATTGACCCCGGATAAGTAGGTTAGCGAAACACTAAGCCTTAATTTCCCTATCTTACTAGAGTGAAGC
>DAOUZD010000105.1 GCA_030665795.1 Dehalococcoides sp. | reverse complement strand
CACAGGCCCTGGGCATCACTAAAGCCGCTTTAGATAGAGCCGCTGACTATGCCAAGCAGCGGCAGCAGTTCGGTGCGACTATCGCTTCATATCAGGCTATTGGCTGGCGGCTGGCCGACATCTTCACTGAGCTTGAAGCCGCCAGGTTGCTCCTTTACCAGGCTGCCTGGCTGGCCGACAATGGACAACCTTTCCGTATGCAGGCAGCCATGGCCAAGGTTTATGCTACGGAACTGGCGATGAGGGCAACCACGCTGGGGATTCAGGTCTTCGGTGGCTATGGGTATATGATGGACTCACCGATGCAGCGCTACTTCCGCGATGCCAAACTGACTGAAATATATGAGGGGACGTCCGAGGTGCAGCGGATGATAATCTCTGGGGCACTATTTCGATAAGCTGAATCATGGAACAAGGTAAAACAATCGACCAACTTAATATCGGGGAAAAGGCTAGCTTAACGAAGCAGATTACCGAGTCAGATGTCCTTCGCTTTGCTGAGGTAACCGGGGATAAAAACCCGATACACATCGACCCGGAATATGCCAGTCAGACAAGGTTCAAAGAACGCATTGCGCACGGAATGCTTACCGCGAGTCTCATCTCGGCGGTGATTGGCACTCGCCTTCCCGGTCCGGGGAATATCTATGTGTCGCAAAGTTTGACATTTACGGCACCGGTGAAGCTGGGTGATGTCATAGAGGCAGAGGTGGAAATAATTGAGAAGATACCCGAGCGGAATCGTGTGCGTTTAAGAACGATATGCCGCAATCAGGATGGGACGGTGGTCATTGACGGTGAGGCAGTAGTCTTGCCACGACGCGGTTAAGATGCCTATTATGTGAAATGAGGATTATGTCCGAGAGTGGGAGGAACTAATGGCGAATAAAGAATACTTAATGGGAAATGAGGCGATGGCAAGGGGGGCAGTTGAGGCCGGGGTAAAAGTGGCTACCGGCTATCCCGGTACACCGGCTTCGGAAGTGCTTGACTACGCTTCAAAATATCCAGATGTCCATGTCGAGTGGTGTATCAACGAAAAAGTGGCTCTGGAAATAACTACGGGGGCTTCTCTTTGTCATACTCGCACTATGGCGGTGATGAAACATAACGGGACCAATGTTGCCCTGGATTTCATTATGCATCTCAATTATACCGGCGTCCGTGGCGGGCTGGTGCTGATTTCAGGAGATGACCCCGGGGGAATCTCATCGCAGAATGAAGAGGATAGCCGTATCATCACTCACCTTGATGCCCATCTGCCGGTATTTGACCCGTGGTGTCCCCAGGAAGCCAAAGACATGGTGAGGACAGCCTTCGAACTCTCGGAAAAAACGGAGCTGTGCTTTGTCGTGCGGCCAGTCATGCGTGTCTGCCATGCGCGCAGTCAGGTCGCTTTGGAGGAGATAGCGACGACCAGCAAAGAGCCCTTCTTTGAAGATGACCGCTCCCGTTTCATTATGAGCGCGGTCAGAGAGCCTAAAGCTGGCGGGGTTCTCCGACCAGTTTTGCGGCATAAATGGCTCAATGAAAAGCAGACGGAACTATTACAAATTATGGCAGATAGCCCATTTAATCATGTAGAAGAGGGTGAAGGGAATATTGGTCTGGTTACCTGCGGCATCGGCTATGCCTATGTCAAGGAAGCGGAAGAGATACTGGGCAAGAAATTCCCGATTCTTAAATTAGGCACACTGCCCCTGCCCAGGGACAAGGTGGTCAAATTCGCTGGCAAGTTTGATAAGCTTGTCGTCTACGAGGATAGTGAGGCCGTGGTGGAGGGTCTGATTAAAGAGTTATTATATGATGAGGGTAGTAAAGTAGAAGTGGTTGGTCGAAGTGGTTTTTTGCCTAAGGAGGGGGAGTTATCAACCACGACGGTACTGAAGTCGCTGGCGGTACTTTACCCGGAACTGGAAAAATTGATTCCAGAAACGGTGTCTCTCGACATTAACATTCCGATACGGACCCGGACTCAGTGTATCGGGTGCGCCTATCGTGGTTTATTGCACGCATTGAAGTTAGTGGCTCGTAAGACCCATGGCGTTGTCACCGGCGATATTGGCTGTTATGACGCCGGCTCTTTTCTTCCCTTAGAGTTACAATCCACCATCTATTGCATGGGCTCGTCCATTCCGATGGCCACCGGGATAGCTTATAGTGGTTCCAAGCAACCGGTTTTCGCTATAATTGGTGATTCCACCTTCTTCCACAACGGGGTTCTCGGGCTGCTTAATGCTATCCACAACGCCGTGGATATGGTGGTCATCGTCTGTGACAACCGAACGACGGCGATGACTGGATTTCAACCCCACCCCGGAAGTGACACCGATATTGGTGGTAAACCGGTAATCGCCATAGATATTGCCAAACTGGTCACCGCGGCTGGGGCAACCAGTGCCCGGGTAGTTAACCCGTATGATATTCCCGAGGTAATGGAGGCATTAAATAAAGCGACCAAGGAGAAAGGAGTCTCAGTCATCGTTGCCTCGTCGCCGTGTTATTTACTGGCGAGACGAACCGGCGACATCTGTTTCACCCCGCGGAAGGTCAGTATTGACCCTGACCGTTGCAATGGTTGCAAGATTTGCATTGACTACTTTGGCTGCCCGGCAATACGCTTTGCTGACGGGAAGGCGACCATTGACCAGGCTACTTGTGTCGAGTGCGGCATGTGTGTCTATGTATGCAAGAGGGGAGCGATAACATGAATCTAAATATACTGATTGCTGGTGTCGGTGGGCAAGGTAACCTATTTGCCTCAAGCATCTTAGCCGAATATTTTACCAACCGAGGCTATCAAGTTCTCGCTGTGGAAACCATCGGTGCCGCGCAGCGGGGAGGTTCGGTGGTCTCGCACTTGAGAATCAGTGACTCCGAGATATACTCACCGCTGATTCCAGCCGGAAAAGTCGATATACTTATGGGTTTTGAGATTCTGGAGATGCTGCGGAACTTCCAATTGCTAAGTGCTGATGGCAGCTACCTGCTCAATGATTATAAAGAACCAACGGTACTGTGCAATATGGAGATGGATACCTACCCGTCGGATGAAATGATTATGGCCGCTCTTCAGAAATCAGGTAAAAAGGGTTACACTATCAAAGCCACCGAGTGCGCCCGGCAGATTGGCGGTAGCCTTTTGACCAATGTGGTTATGGTGGGCGCTTTATGCCAATTATCTCCACTTTTTAATCGCCAAGAGGTAAGACAGGTTCTGGCCGGTAAGTCACCGCCTAAAGTACGAGACCTAAATCTAAAAGCCTTCGATGCTGGTGGCTCACTAATTTCAGAGGCGATACGCCAACCGTGAACGGGTACTGGTTAATTGTCCTTCAAGGCATAAGTAAAACTCTTGAGAAGACTTTCACCTTAGTTTATTGGTAAAAGACTACCAAAATTTTTCTTTCTTATTGCCCTGTCCATAGGGTATTTCCACAATTGCCTTGGGTAGCTCAATACCACATGCGTTTCGTCTCTATTTGCGAATATTGACAGTTGGCGAACTAGGAACTATGATTGTCCTAGAATTGGGAATTAGCATAAGAATAGGGGAAGAATGACGGACGAAGCTGAAAATACCGGGCAGCTTAGCCTGGAAACAGAACTTGCCGCTATGCAGAGGGCAAGAGACAGGACAAATGTTTCAAGGTGGGACCTTAATGTTGTTATTTTCTTGTTCGCTATTTTGATTATCATCATCATCTTAACCTCGCAGGGGATTGGAATTGATGTTGTGGCACCGCTGGCTATTTTGGGATTAACTGTGGTTTGGCTCATGGGATGGAGGCGGGGGAGGCAACTGTACCAGCGTTTCTACGCTGAAGAGTTATCAAACCTGGCGCAAAAGCCCAGGAAGGAGGCTGCAACTTTCACTGGACTGCTCACCTCTAGAGAGACGGAAATCCTTAATTATATCGCTCAGGGCTATCTAAACAAGCAGATTGCCGCCGAACTTGACATTAGCGAGAGCACCATTAAGAATCATGTTACTTCAATCTTGACTAAGCTGCAGGCCAATGACCGCACTGAGGCGGTAGTTGTCGCTATTAGGCAAGGCTTAATCTCTGTCGATTAATTCGTAATCCCGAGGAAGGGTAGGAAAATGAAGAGGTTGATTATTTTTTTTATTGCACTGCTTGTCTTTCAGATTGGCTGTGCGGCCCCAGAACCAACCCCAACCCCTATGGGAACCTTCATAGAAGGCACCTCTGGGGGAGATGCCGAAACCTTAAACTGGATTCTGGCCGCTGACGCGACTTCATTCTCCTATGTTGGCTTTTGCTTGGAAAGTCTCGCCACCTACGATAACGATTGGAACGTAGTCCTGCGTCATTTAGCCAAACCGGTAGAGGTCTCCGAGGATGGTCTT
>DAOUZD010000175.1 GCA_030665795.1 Dehalococcoides sp. | reverse complement strand
TGACCGCATTGGCGTTCTGGCAACCCATCCCGGCACACTAAAATCCGCTTCGGAATTGCTCCGAGAACAAGCAACACTGAGAGGAAAGAAAGTGGAGGTAAAGACATTGCTCTGCGCCGGAGCCTTTGACGCCATCAGACGCGAGGATTGGGCCACTCACGACCGCATTGTCTTGAAGCACCTGAAAGAGCTGATGAAGGATGTTAAGGTAATAGTAATACCTCAGCCCTCTATAGAAAGAGTTTTGAGCCAGATTCCTGAGGCCGGACGTAAGGTGCCTATTCTGTCCAGCGCTCACCTGGCCGTACAACGCTTAAAAGAGAAGCTGGCTTGACTTTGCCTGGATTTTATACATAATACTCCCACAGATACCTTTGGTACTCCCCAGCATGATGAAGTAAAAGACTGGAAAAGAATGGCGAGGTTATGACTACTGGTGCTGGTGCTGCCGTACTAGGTAATCCGGCCCAGCCGGTAGCTAACTTGGCCAACAAAATTGCCGAGTACGGGTAAAGGGTTTTTCAAATATACCCCGGAGTCTTTAGCTGCGATTATCCGAGAACGGAGCCGGCAGTTTATCTGTCTTTTGAAAAAGCAGCACCTCAGGTGAGATAATAAGTATAACGGCAATAGAAAGATAGGAGGGTTATCATGAAATACAGGAAGTTGGGGAGAACTGGCCTGATGGTCTCCGAGATCTGCCTGGGGACAATGACTTTTGGAAACCAGATAGACGAGGTGGAATCGATAAAGTTGGTCAAGTGGGCCATGGATGCCGGTATCAATTTCATTGATACCGCTGACCAGTACGTAGATGGCAAATCCGAGGAAATTATGGGTAAGGCGCTAAAGGGAGTACGTGACTCCGTGGTTCTGGCCACGAAGTGTGGAAGCTGGCAGTCGGGCCCAAGCATAAATGATATAGGTTGTTCGCGAAAACACATCATGCAGGCTGTCGAGGGCAGTTTGCGCCGCCTGGGAACGGACTATATCGATATCTATTATGCCCACCGGTGGGACACGGCGACGCCTATCGATGAGACACTGCGCGCCCTTAATGACCTGGTACATCAGGGTAAGGTGCGCTATATCGGCTGCTCCAATTACCTCGTCTGGCAGCTCTGTAAGGCCCTGTGGGTGAGTGACCTTTACAATCTAGCCCGTTATGATTGTACCCAACCGCCTTATAATTTAATCACCAGGGGTATTGAAGATGAATTTCTCTCGGTATGTAAGAACGAGGGCGTTGGCGTATGCATATATAATCCCCTGGCCGGAGGACTACTTACTGGCAAGCATGACCCAAGCAAGCCTCCAGCTAAAGATACCAGGTTCAGTAACGAACGAATGGGGAAAATGTACAGTGACCGCTACTGGTTAGCAAACAACTTTGAGGCGGTAGCACGATTCAAGGAGATAACTCAAAAGCATAATCGGAGCATGGCCCGCTTTGCTTTGGCTTGGATACTCAATAATGAGGTAATTACCTCCATTACGTGCGGGGTCAATTCAATCAAGCAATTGGAGGAAAACATAGGAGCTACGGAGATAAAGCTCACCGACGATGAGCTGGCTGCTTGCGATGAAGTGTGGCACCAGCTCAGGCCACCACGGTTCTTCTACGGTGCTCAGCAGCTCTATCGCTAGGGACCTATGATTCTGAAAGTTGAAGAAATCTACTCCTTTTTACACCTGGCCCAGACGCCGGGGAAAGAATAGTTTGACTCAGCTATAGGTTACAGAAGCAAATCTTCAATTAATGTATCTCATGAGTTGTGGGAACAGAACTTTTGGGCGTGCGGAATTTAGTTACAATATTGGCAAGGTAACTAGTACTGAAGGGCACGAGTTACGATTCGCTAAAAAGTGTAATTAGCCGAGATAGAGAATCAAACCAAATTACCGGTTAAAAAGCCGCCGCATAAATACCCTTCACATCTTCTTCCGTCAGGTCTCTCGGGTTCCAGGCGAAAAGTCGGGTTATCTTCATGGCTCCGGCGGCAAGCCTAGGGATATCTTCTTTGGTAACCCCGTAAGCGCTGATTTTACTCGGAATGCCGAGGAGTTCCAGCAGCTTGAGTAGGCTATTGACCAGTTTTTCCACCGCCTCATACGCCGAAAGCGGCTCAATATTCTCCCCCATCGCCTGAGCAATGCGGGCATACTTGTTTGGGTTACCTATCTTATTGCAGTCCACCACATAAGGCAACATAACGGCGTTGGACCTGCCATGCGTCAAGTGATATTCCGTTCCCAGCGGATTCGACAGAGCATGGACTACGCCGAGGCCGCCGCTGGTGAAAGCCATGCCCGCCAAGGTGGCGGCCAAGGCCATATTAAATCTGGCTTCCATATTACTACCTTTAGCGTAAGCCGCCGACAGGTTTTCGGCAATTAACCCAATGGCCTCAATGGCCAGAATATCAGAAAAAGGCGTGGCACTCACCGATACGTAAGCCTCTATGGCATGCACCAGTGCGTCCATGCCGGTGTCCGCCGTTACCTCCAGTGGCATTGACATCGTCATCATCGGGTCGACAATGGCCACATCAGCCAGATTAAAATCACTATGTACTGCCTTCTTTAGATTATCCGCCTCATCGGTGACGACCAACACCCGGGTTGTCTCACTGCCCGTCCCGGCGGTTGTGACAATTAGAATCTTGGGCAGGCCGCGGCATGGCACCATATCGACCCCGGCATAATCAAGCACCTTTCCTCCATTCACCGCCACGATGGCAGCACCCTTGGCCACATCTAGCGAACTACCTCCACCGATGCCGATAACGAAGTCATACC
>DAOUZD010000121.1 GCA_030665795.1 Dehalococcoides sp. | reverse complement strand
TGATGATAGTCTCAATGATTATCACAGCTCGCTCATCTGGCTTAGAGTCGTCACGTGCTATAATTGGATTACCGTAACACAATACGTTTTTCCTTAGTAATGAATTATATAGATTAGGTCTGTCATGCCCATTCGACAGTTTCCGCAACAGCCCGACGCTAGACCACGATTTTCCTACAGTTATGTCGTGGTCGGGGCTGCTCTCCTCATTATGGCGATGACTTTCGGCTCTTACAATTCATTTGGCATTTTCTTTGAACCGGTGTTAGCCGATTTTAACTGGACCAGAGCAATAATCTCGGGCGGCTTCTCACTTTCCTGGATTATGCAAGGCCTACTCGGTATCATCATGGGGAGATTAACCGATAGGTTTGGCCCCCGCGTGGTGTTGACAATTTGCGGAGTCCTCTTAGGTCTCGGATATTTTCTTATGTCACAGGTTGGCGCTGTCTGGCAGCTATATCTGTTCTACGGCGTGATAATAGGCAGTGGTATGGGAGGTTCCTGGGTTCCCATAGTGTCAACGGTAGCCAGGTGGTTCGCAAAGAGGCGGAGTCTGATGACCGGAATTGTCCTGACCGGGGTAGGCATAGGCACATTAATTGGGGCACCAGTGGCTAGTCGGCTAATCTCTGCTTATGACTGGCGTATGTCTTACATCATAGTGGGAGGCATAGTCCTGGCGGTTGTTGTATTAGCTGCCCAGCTCTTAAGACGCGATCCAACTCAGGCAAGGCAAAAGCCCTATAGTGGAAGTGAAGGAGAGAAGCAAGAGCCCATATCGGAGACTCACTCATTTTCTCTCAGGGAGGCGGTCCGTACCCGACAGTTCTGGCTCACTTCCGGTATGTTTTTCTGTTTCGGATTTTGTGTCTATACCATAATGACACACATTGTGCTTCATGCAATCGGGTTAGGCATCTCATCTACCAGTGCTGCCAACATTTTGGCTACAATCGGCGGGCTAAGTATTGTTGGCAGGATTGTGCTTGGCAGTGCCGCTGATAGATTTGGCAATAGACAGGTCCTTGTCATAGGCTTTATTCTGATGGCAGCAACTTTGTTCTGGCTGGTGCCAACCAAAGAGGTGTGGGGGCTATACCTGTTCGCCGTTGTCTTTGGCTTTGCCTTTGGTGGGTGCGCTACTTCGGAGTCACCCCTGGTAGCAGGGCTGTTTGGGTTGAGTTCACACGGTTTGATTCTTGGAGTTATTAATCTTCTTGGCTTCACATTTGGAGCCGCAGTTGGTCCGCTTATCGGTGGCTATATATTTGATATGGCCAGCAGTTATCAGTTTGCTTTTATCGTCTGTGGTGTCATGAGCGTTGTCGGTCTTATATTAACTGCAGTCTTATCACCAATTCAAAAGAACTGAGCCTGCACAAGTGGAACAGTTAACCCTTTTTATTCAGCATCCTTTTCGTGAAGACTCTTTGATTACGAAAACCACTAAAGTGTGAAATGTGCGGCTAACCAGCAAGGTGTAACCGTATCCTCGCCGAGGTAGCAAAAAACCATATTGTTGTCTGATATTCTCGCTTATGTGGAAAAGCAGAAGCTCCGGGTATTCCCGGGCATAATACCTGATTTGCAGCAGGCCTGATTGGTATGGTGTCCCTGGAATTCTTTCCTGAGAAAGTTCTGGGCACTATTATGCTCAACACCCATCCCTTCGCCGACGAAATCAAACGCCATCCTGAAGTCGAAACGCTCTTAGTGACCAGAGATAACCGCACTGAGGTAATGAAGAAAGTCCTAAACTGCCTAACGGAAGGATGATATCCCTCTCCCTTGATGGGAGAGGATTCAGGTGAGGGTGATATCCTCCTCCAGAATACCAAGAATTTCATTTGCCGCATAGGCTTTGTTCCGCTTGCCACCGGTAATCTCGGCTAGAATACCTTCTTCTATCAGAGCCTTAATGGCCTTCTGGGCAGCGGGAAATGTCACTTTAAGATACTCCTGAACAACCCTAGTATTTAATACCGGCCTAACAAAGATGAGTTCCACAAGCTCCACTGCCGTCGGCGGCAGGCGCTTTTCTAAGCTGGTTTGATAGTAGCTCCGGTGTAAGTCTAAAAGCCGGCGAGCTCGCTTAACAGCATCGCCCGATTGCTCGACCACCGCTTGCAAAAAGAACTCAATCCACTGTCGCCAGGCTCCACTCTGACTCACGTCTAAAAGGTACTGATAATATTCTTGGCGATGGCGCTCAAAGAAGGCGCTGAGGTAGAGCAAGGGCTTATTGAGAATGCCGCGCTGGCAGAGAAAAAGAGTAACGAGAAGCCGCCCAATACGCCCGTTGCCATCGAGGAAGGGATGGATAGTCTCAAACTGGTAATGGATTAGAGCCAGTTCGACCAATGATGGTAACTGTGTATCGGCATGCAGGAATTTTTCCAATTGTTCAAGAGCTTTCTTCATTTCTGCCACAGGTGGAGGCACAAAGGTAGCGTCATTTAAGGTACACCCAGGGAGACCAATCCAGTTCTGAGATTGTCTGAACTCACCGGGGGTAGCCCGTCCCCCACGCACACCTTCCATAAGAATATCATGCAATTCACGGATGAGCCTCAGGCTTAAAGGCAGTTCCTCTAAGCGCTTCAGACCATGTTCCATCGCTCGCACATAGTTTTGCACTTCCTTTACATCTCGCTGTTTCTCAGCCTTGGTTGCTTCAAACAACAGCAGGTCAGAAAGTGATGACTGTGTGCCCTCAATGCGGGAGGACAGAACAGCTTCCTTTCTGACAAAGGGGTATATAAGCAGATGGGGATTAAGCAAAGTTACACCAAGACCGGAGAGAGTCCCAAGAGCTAGGTCAGCTCTGGATGTCAGTGATACCAGAGCATCACTCCAGTCAAGCTTCGGAGGCAGTGGATTGGGCACAAAAGCCCAGTACCCATCCACAGCACGTACCAACCTGCCCGAAGGGCTATTTTGAAACTGAGCAATATCCATATTAAACGCTAGTTTAGTAAGTTTTTGCCTTATTAAACAAAATGCCTGTTTTGTTTAATAATAGCACTCGCTGGGGATAATTAGCAAGACTTTACAGTTCCCTGGAAAATGCCTTTCCCAAAATTGACAGGAGCCATGCTTGGTGGTAACAGCGAGTCCGACGAATGGACAGAGGATAATAACGGTGCGCTGCATTAAGTCTGACGTAAAGGGTATCCTCGGGGGTATAATACCTGATTTGTAGCAGGCCTAATTGGCATGGTGTCCCTGGAATTCAGCAAGTCTGATGGGTGGAGGAACGATGATGTCGTCGCTCTGCACCCCTTCCCTGCCGCTGAACACTACGCTAGAAGATTAAATCCAACCTGTCTATACGATTGCACGAAAGTCAGTCGTGCAACGGTATTAGGCACATTATCTAGAAGCGCTATGTCGTGTGATTCTTTATCGAAGGTACTTCCAACTTATCTTTCGATATACTAAAATAAGATAGGTATTATCTAACCTCGAAGACAGGCGGCTTAGGGTGGTGTTTATGAAGCCTGAGGAAAAGGCAAGACAGAAAATCGACCAGCTACTGGAAGCTGCCGGCTGGGCTGTTCAGGAACGAGAGCAACTGAATCTAAGTGCCTCGTTGGGGGTGGCGGTGTGCGACCTCTCGCTGAAAACCGGACCAGCCGACTATGTGCTTTTCGTTGATGGAAAACCTGTCGGTGTCGTTGAGGCTAAACCTTTTGGTACTACTTTGAGCGGTGTAGCCGAACAGTCTGGTGGTTACCTAGCCAGCATCCCCGAAAGCTTACCCCATGTGGAGGAACCCCCACCTTTTGCCTATGAAAGCACCGGCGTCGAGACCTATTTCAGGGACTTGAGAGACCCAAACCCCCGCTCACGCCGTGTCTTCAGCTTCCACAAACCTGAAATGCTCAAAGAATGGCTATCCCATCATGACACCCTCAGAGCCAGACTTAAAAATCTGCCTCCTC
>DAOUZD010000164.1 GCA_030665795.1 Dehalococcoides sp. | reverse complement strand
TCTCCTACCGTTGTGCGTTGCAGAGTAGCATAACTTGCCAGGACTGTCAAGCCCTTTGCCCGGAGTTTTGACATAAAGCCATCGTTCTTGTAGCATTAGGTTGGCGAGTAGCTAACCCAAGTCGTGTGGCAGTTAGAGAAGAAGTAACAAATGAAGATTCTGATTACCGACCCAATTGCCGACGAAGGTATCGAGATTCTCCGACAGTACGCTGAGGTCGATATTCGGCAGGCTTTAACACCGGAGCAACTGCAATCAGTCATCGGGAATTATGATGCCCTGATTGTGCGCAGTCAGACTAAGGTCACCGCTAATATTATTGAGGCTGCCGGTAAGTTACAGGTCATCGGCCGGGCTGGGGTTGGTGTCGACAACATTGATGTTGACATGGCTACCCGCCGCGGCATAATTGTCGTCAATTCTCCCGAGGGAAACATCGTCTCCACTGCCGAGCATAGCATTGCCATGCTTCTTGCCTTGGCTCGCCGGATTCCCCAGGCAAATAGTCTCCTCCACGCCGGCGTTTGGAGTCGTGAATTAAAAGGTTTTGAGATTCGTCACAAAATAATGTGTATTATAGGCCTCGGCAGGGTCGGTACCGAGGTAGCCGAGATAGCCAAGGGACTGCGTATGGAAGTCATTGCCTATGACCCTATGATATCGGAGAGCCGTGCCGAGAGGTTGGGGGTACGGCTGGTCGAACTGGAAACGCTGCTGACAACGTCCGACTTTATCACGGTACACGTGCCGTTGAATGCCAGCACCAGAGGGTTAATCGGTCGTAATCAGCTTAAGCTGCTGAAACCGACGGCGATACTGGTGAACTGCGCTCGAGGCGGCATTGTTGATGAAAAGGCACTCTACGAGGCACTCGACCAGGGTCGTTTAGCCGGGGCCGCCGTTGACGTTTTCAGTCGGGAACCAGCGCTAAACAACATTCTATTAAAGAGTGATAAGGTAATCACCACGCCTCACTTGGCGGCATCTACGATTGAAGCGGAGGCAAGTGCCAGCATTGACATTGCTGCGCAGGTAGTGGCCGTCCTTAAAGGGCAGCCCGCCGCGTCTCCGGTGAATGCCCCGATGATTTCCGCCGAGGCGATATCAGTGCTTGGTCCGTATATCCAAGTAGGCACAACTATTGGCCGAGTTGCCGTGCAATTGTTAGCCGGACATCCAGAATCACTGGCCATTCGCTATCAGGGAGATATCGCCAAGGAGGACACCGACCCCATCAAAGTTGCCGTCTTGGCTGGTCTCCTGGACGCCTTGACTGAGGAGCGCGTTAATATGGTCAATGCCGATATTATCGCCAGCAGTCGTGGACTATTTGTTACCGAGCAGAAAGAAAGCACCTGTGAGCATTACGCCAACATGGTGACGGTGGAAGTAAATACCAGATCGGGAAGCACGCTGGTATCCGGCTCCTCTCTCCGGGGAAAGACCCACCTGACACGGGTAGGCGACTACTGGTTGGAAATAGAGCCGTCGGGCAGCTACATGTTATTCACCGAGCATAAAGACCGCCCTGGAATGATCGGCGCCATAGGCACTATCATTGGTGATACTGACATCAATATTAGTCAGATGCAGGTGAGTCGTGGTGTGCAGCGCGGTGGGGGAGCCATGATGGTACTTTGCTTGGACGAACCTCTTCCGGAAGAGTGCTACCAACAGATACTGGCTATCCCCGATATGTATAAAGCGCTTGTGGTTAAATTGGCTAGATAGTACCAGAGCCAGGACTAAACTCTGGTGCATCATCGCTATTTCTATTTGAAGGTAATATCAGGTAGGGGGTGTAACGGAAATGAAACCCGAGAGAGTAGAAAAGTTAGTCTCTACCGCTAAGGAGTATTTATGGCCGGCTTTTGGCCGGGACGCTTCTTTCTTTGACCTCCCGGTATCATTGATAGATTCAGGGGAGGGACGCCACATCACGGATAGCTTTGGCAATCGCTTATTGGAGACGATGTCGTGTGGTGCGGCCGCTTCCCTTGGCTTTAATCTCCCTGAGCTTATGGAAGCTGTTTCTCGCCAGATGAAAAAGATTCTCAATACCACCCCGAACTTGTTTGCGCCGACAGAGCCAGTTGTCTTGCTCGCTGAAAAGCTTGCCGCTATCTCTCCAGGCAGCCTGAAGTATACGATATTCAGTACCAACGGTAGCGATGCCAATGAAACGGCAATTAAAATCGCCAGGCAATATTGGAAGATAATGGGTAAGGGGACCAAATACAAGATAATTCACCGTTACCCCGGAGACTATCATGGTATGAGCCTGAGTATGTCTAGTGCCAGTGGTCACCTCTTCCGTCGGGCTCCTTTTGAACCGCTCATGGCCGGCTTTGTTGCCATTCACGCCCCGAACTGCTATCGCTGCCCGTACAATTTAACTTGTCCTGAATGCGACTTGCTCTGTGCTCAGGAGTTAGGCAAGGTTATTGAGT
Source organism: Dehalococcoides sp. (assembly GCA_030665795.1). The sequence continues at coordinate 650 of DAOUZD010000164.1, read as the reverse complement.
TTGAAGACCCCTCAACGATTGCCTGCTTTATTACCGAGTCAACCAATACCGGTTTAGGCATTATCCCGCCACCGCCCGGCTATATGAAGATGATTCGTGACATCTGTGATGAATATGAAATTCTGCTGATTGCCGATGAGGTAATTACCGGATTTGGCAGGAGTGGCTTCTGGTTTGAATGCGAAAAACATGGCATTGTGCCTGACATGCTAGCCCTGGGCAAGAACCTGTCCTGGGGTTGCGGAGCACTGGCTGGAACGCATGTCAAAAGTGAAATTGCCGAGACATTCACCGGTAAGGACACTTTGCAACACGGTTTTACCTTTGGCGGTATGGGTTACCTGGCGGCGGCCGGACTGGCCGGTATCGCGTATGTTGAGAAACACAACTTATTAGCCAGAGCTTCCGAGATAGGCGACAAAATGTCACGGGAACTCGGCGTCATTAAAGATAAATCGGCGGTGGTGGGTGATGTTCGTGTCAACGGTGCTCTAATCGGTGTCGAGCTGGTAAAGGACAAGGTGACCAAGGAGATATTCGCTGACCGTGCCGCCGTGGCTAACCTCGTCAGCAAGGTAGGCAGAAACAATGAAGTGTTGTTCAGCTGCTCGACCTGGTACGGAGATATAATCTGGTTGCTGGTGGCGTTG
>DAOUZD010000185.1 GCA_030665795.1 Dehalococcoides sp. | reverse complement strand
ATAGTAACACCCCTACCCCAGTCGGTAACAAACTCATTCACTAGAAGACCAATAGTTCCTATGCCCAATAAGATAAAAGCAATTAACTTAGCAGCTTCCTTCATATAAATACCTCCGAGTTATGTAACACTATTTTAGCACGACATAGGAGAGGAGAGGAAAATCTAGCTAGGTTTTCAGATATAACAAAAGCCCCTTCTGTTTCAAAATGAGACAAAATGGACTTCTGTTCAAAGGTGGACAGAACAAGCTATTGGTATCCAACAACCTATTATAATGTGACTAAAACTATTGACGATTTGATATAATGTGAAGTTGGGAAGAAGCTGCTAATATGCTTGCCGTTGAAGTCAGCCATATAGTAAAGTCCTTTGCCGATAAGGTCGCCGTTGACAACCTGTCCTTCTCTGTAGCTCAAGGTGAGATGTTCGGCCTGATTGGCCCTAATGGTGCCGGCAAGACTACCACCATCAGGATGATGATGGACATCCTCAAGCCGGACTCGGGCGAGGTGACCATCCTCGGCGAGAAATTGAATGAAGCTACCAAGAATAGGCTTGGCTACCTGCCCGAGGAAAGAGGGCTTTATAAAAAGCTGAAGGTTCTCGACTCTATAGTCTACCTCGCCTCGCTCAAGGGTGTGGACAGGCACTCGGCCACAGAAAAAGCTAACGAGCTGCTCAATCAAACCGGCATGTTAGCCAGCAAGAATAAGAAGATTGAGGAACTGAGCCGGGGCATGGGGCAGATTATCCAGTTCATCGTTACCATCATCCATGACCCGCAACTGCTTATCCTGGATGAGCCCTTCGCCGGCCTCGACCCGGTTAACACCGAGCTATTAAAAGGAATGCTCGCTGACCTGAGGAATCAGGGTAAAGCCGTAATCCTGAGCACACACCAGATGAACCAGGTGGAGGAACTATGCGACCGCATCTTAATGATAAACAACGGGCAGGATGTCCTCTACGGGGACTTAAGTGAAATCAAGGCAAGATATAGAGGTAATTCGGTCCTCCTGGATTTTGAAGGTGAGCTGGGGGAAGTACCGGGAGTGACCGGTAGGCGAACCAACAAAGGCTACACTGAGCTGATGCTGGATGACAAGACAACCCCCCAGCAGGTTCTGGCTCATTTGATGAGCCGTGGCACGGTAATCAACCGCTTTGAAGTAGCCACTCCTTCACTTAATGAAATATTTCTGAAGGAGGTGGGTAAAAAATCATGAACAAGACGCGATTGATATTCCGGCACGAATTCCTGCACATGATAAAAAGGAAGGGTTTTATCATTATGACCCTTATCGTGCCGGTCTTAGCCCTCATAGGCATAGGCGTTTTTCAGCTCGTATCAAGCGACGGGCCACCGGTAGTGGAGACGGTCACCGTCGGCTACGTTGATGAAGCCGGCGGATTCGACCAGTATACTACTCAGGGATATATAGAGCTAGTCCGCTTTGATACGCTTGGTGATGCCACGGCTGCCCTGATTAACGGCGATGTTTCCGAGTATTTCGTCATTCCATCGGATTATCTCTCAACCGGGGTAATTAACCGTTATACCCTGAAGAGACAGCTGGAAACGCCCCCGGCCATCGCCACCGTCATTAAGAATTTCCTCACCAGTAATATGTTAGCCGGCAAAGTGCCTCCCGAAATGGTATACCGGATAGAAGCCCCCTTAGACCTGGTGACGACCAGACTTACCGAAACGGGGGAGGTGGCTACCGAGCAGGGCGGATACGGGAATGTTATCATCCCCGCTATTTTCGGCCTTCTGCTGGCCCTCTCTCTGCAGGCCTCTTCCATGTACCTGGTGGAAGGGCTGGGAGATGAGAAGGAGAGCCGCCTTATCGAGGTATTGCTCTCCTCGGTTTCCCCCCGGCAGCTACTCACCGGCAAGGTTTTGGGGCTGGGTGCCGCCGGGCTGGTGCAGGTGGTCGTCTGGCTGGCCTCATTACCACTCCTTTTAAACCTGGCCTCATCTACTTTCGGCGGCTTTTTCAGCACGATACAACTACCGGCCAACTTCCTGGTGCTGGGGATAGTCTATTTCTTCCTGGGTTATCTATTGTTCGCCGCCCTCGCGGCGGGCGTCGGCGCCATCAGCCCCAGCGCTCGTGAGGGACAACCACTGGTCCTGATTTATGCGCTTCTCGCCTTTGTCCCCCTCTGGTTTGCATCCTTACTGTTTGTATTCCCAGACAATCCCATCTGGACAGTGCTGACTATTTTCCCTATCACGGCTCCCATTGCAGTGATGCTGAGGCTGGGCGTAACTGGTATTGCCGCCTGGGAACTGGCGACCAGTTTAGCCGTGATGGTGCTTTCCATCATCGGGGCTTTAGCATTATCCGTCAAGGCTTTCAGGGTTTACCTGCTCATGTATGGGAAAAGACCTAGTTGGGGAGAAATCATCCAAAACCTCAGGAGCGGATAGTCTACCTATTGTCCGGTACCGCCCACCAAAGGGGATTCGAACTGATTCGTCAAGTGTATCATTATGCTGTATCGCTAAGCTGCGGTGAGATGGCTGACTTCCATGATAACATCCGGTCTTTCATTACTTCAAAGTTCGGACAGATAGGATATGTATGGAGACGCCAATAGCGATTATGACCAGAATCAATTTTAGTACAAGAGTCTCCACCGCAAATGCGACTGAAACTCCGATTGATATCCAT
>DAOUZD010000041.1 GCA_030665795.1 Dehalococcoides sp. | reverse complement strand
TTGGATGTTTTGTGCATTAGGGAAGGATTGGCCAGTAATTTTTGGAAAAACAGCCGTTGCAGCCAGGAATCTCCGTGCTGCTTGAGTATCTCTTCCCTGACTTTGAAGATGAGTTCCCCAGTCATCACCGCCGGCGGGCAGTGTTCAACACAGCCATTGCAGGCGAGACAGTTGAAAATCGGGTCTTCAAGCTCATCAAGCTCTAATCGGTGGTCAAGTAAAGCGCTGCGAATCAGGGCAATACGCCCCCGGGCACTGGTCCATTCCACGCCGGTAACCTTGTAAATGGGACAACCGGCGAGGCAAAGCCCGCATTTGTTGCAGCGCTCTAAAGTTTCCGCAATTTCTTCAGCCACTGTTGGCATGCTTAATATAGACCTCCTACCACTCGGCCCGGGTTAAGAATGTTATTGGGGTCAAACTCGGTTTTCAGCCGTTTCATCAGGGTGTAATCGTTTCGCTGTGGCAGGACATCAACCTTTTTTCTGACCCAAAGAGGGGCAGCCTCAACGATAAAGAACCCGCCCAAACCTGATGCGGCTTCTCTCAAATCATTGATAATACGGACAACGTCATCATCTTTGGCGACGAAATAAGGGTAAAGGATACCATTACCGCAATGTGCCCGAATGCCTGTTTCCACATTGTAGCCACTACCGACTTCCTTTATTGCTTTAAACATATTGCTTATTTTACTGATAGGCACTGAAGCTTTTCCCTGAAGGGTCGATGGGTCGGCATTTAGCATCGACTGATGTACCCCGCGATAAGCCTTCCAGGCACGGGTCGTTTCCTCACCCTCAAGAATACTAAGATGACGCACCTTGTTTGCCCCAGCTAAAGTGCTGATTTCTTTCTCGTGCCGTGCTACTACCTCGCTATCTCCCTCAATATTAACCATGAGTAATACCTCGCCTTCTGCCAAGGGTGAGCAGCAAGCATCTCCTAAGTTCCGTCCAGCCACCCAATCTATCAGGTCAATGGCACTAGGCGTTAAGCTTGAATTCAGGAGCTGGGCGACTAACCGGAAGGCGTCTTCATCGTTAGCGAAGGTTAAGCAGAGGCTCTTACTGACCTCGGGTAGAGGAAACAGCCGTAGCACTGCTTCGGTAATAATTCCCAGAGTACCCCACGAGCCGATGTACATCTTACACAAGTCAATTCCGGCTACGTTTTTCATTGTTTTGCCGCCGGAGTGGATGATGTCTCCGGTGGGGGTAACCACCGTTACTCCCAAAACTAGGTCGCGAACCGGCCCATACATGAACCGCAGCGGCCCGGTAGCATTGGTGGCGATTTCCCCACCAATAGTTGATGTCTCCAGATAAAGCGGGTCGAGAGGGAAGAAGAGTTTGTGTTCGGCTAGCTGCCTTTGCAGTTCACCGTTAACCATACCTGACGCTACCTGAACGGTGAAATTACTAGCGTCAAATTCGACGATTCGGTTCATATTCTTCAGGCAAAGAATGGTCTCCGCCGCCGAAAGGCAGGGTCCAATTTGCTGCTTTGAACCGCTCCCCCAGGGAATAATCGGCGTCCGAAACTCATTTGCCGTCTTGATAATTTGCGCTACTTGTTCAGTGGTGGCAGCGAAGACAACGGCACCGGGCGTAAGACCGTCTACCTCATAGGGTGCGGTTGCCTGGTTATCGGCTATCACATTCTTAGAACCAGCTATTTCGGTAAGTTGCTGATAAAAGGCTTGTCGCTCCGGAGAAACCGTCTTTTCCATTATTGGGTTACCTCTTGCTTCGTAGGCAGGGGTTCGCCTACGTCAGGGGGAAGCATTTTCCCCGGGTTTAAGACGTCATCGGGGTCAAAGGTCATCTTCACCTTGCGCATGGCAGCCATGTCAGCCGGGGCAAACATATGGGGCATGGCACCCAGCTTTTCCAAACCGATGCCGTGTTCACCGGTGATGGTGCCGCCCAGGGCAATACATATGTCTAGGATTTCCTCACCAGCTTTCTTCGCAGCGGCGCGTTCACCCGGTTTTTTGGCATCAAACAGGACTAAAGGATGGAGGTTACCGTCACCGGCATGAGCTACAGTAGCGATGGTTAAGTGATGCTTTTCGGCAATCTCGCCTACCTGGTGTAACGCCTGCGCTAGTTTATCTCGGGGAACGGTGCCATCATTTACTGAGTAAGGGGGGCAGATTCTGGCGACGGCCCCAAAAGCCCCTTGGCGACCTTTCCAGAGGGCATCCCGTTCCTCATTGGTTTGGGCAATGCGCAGCTCACGCACTTTATTTCTTTGGCATATCTCCGATATATCTTTGATCTGTTTGTCTAGAGTACCAGCTAAGCCGGCAACTATAATCAGCAGTAGTCCAGCAGCATCCGTAGGATAGCCGGCGCTAACGCTCTGTTCAATGACCCAGCACATCGTTTTGTCTAATAGCTCCAGAGCTTCAGGAATGATGCCGGCACTGATGATATCGGAAACCGCTTGCCCTGCATCTTCCAGAGAGTCGAAGACAGCCAGCATCATCTGTGAAGCTTCCGGCTTGGGGATGATATGTAAGATTAACTTGGTTGCCATAGCCAATATTCCCTCTGAGCCAATGAGCAAACCTCTCAAATCGTAGCCGGGAGGGTCATCAGCATAGTCACCGAAGTTAACTACTTCTCCGTTAGCTAAAACAACCTCCATGCCGCAGACATACTTTGAGGTCACGCCATACCTGAGGCAAAGCGGACCACCGGCATTTTCACCGATATTACCACCTAAGGTAGAAGTTTTCTGGCTGGCCGGGTCAGGGGGATAGAAAAAGCCTAATGGTGCCAGAGCGTTTTGTAGGTCTAAATTGACCACTCCCGGCTCAACAACCGCCCTTCGATTGGCGGTGTCAATCTCAAGAATCCGATTCATTCGGCTTGTTTCGAGGATAATGCCACCCTTAATCGGTATGGTACCACCGGATAGATTGGTGCCGGCACCACGGGGCACGACCGGTATTTTTTCCCGATGAGCTGCCTTCATTACCGCCGAGACTTCGGCCGTGCGGTGGGGAAAGACAATGACCTCTGGCATCTCCTGTCTCGGGGTGGCATCGTAAGAATAGGCAATCAGGTCTTTCATATCGGACAAGACGCTTTCACGCCCGACTATCTTGGTTAGTTCTTTAATGAAGCTTTGTTCTATCAAGTTCTATGCCTCCTCATTCCCATGCGCTACCAAGACCATTCAGGGGAATAGTTGGTATTGTCGGGGTTCATCAAGAGGTGTCTTCGGACTAACCCACTACAGCTTGGCCCATGCTTCCAAAAAGGTGCGCTTGGTGTTAGCGACCACTACCTCGGCGCTTTGTCCTTCAAGAGGCTTAACCTCAAAGGCGACCACGTTCTGTTTCCCCTCGCCAATGTACCCAATTTCCATCAGCGCTTTTAAGAACAGCCGTACTTCCTCGACATCGTTTTCACCCGCGGCAGTGCCAAAGGGCGGGTGTTTGTCTCCGTAGGCAGGATGGTTTTTATCTTTAAGTATGCAGTTGCCAATATGGATATGGACTAAATAATCTTCGGCTGTTTTTAGGGCATGGTCAGCCGTCTCTTTCAGTAGCGGCAGATGGCTCAGGTCGACCATTAAACCGAAGTTAGGGTAACGCCGTCGCACTTCTTTGGCGACCTGCACGCCTTCTTCGGTTGGGCCAATGAGGCATTTTTTATCTATGTCCCGGTCGAAGATTTCCATGGTGATACCAAGGTCACCTTTGGTTTGAGCATAACCACATAGCTGGCTCAGTGAATCAACCAGAAGCTCCTTTGCCTGCTCATACTTATCCCGGACCGGTGCTGGTCCGCTGAGAACCGCCAGTCGCTTGGCACCAAAGGAGTAAGCCTCATCCACGCCAGATTTCATTTGAGTTATGGCGGCTTCACGTTGCTGAGGAATCGGGCTATTAAGGTCTAGCTTCTGGCCGAGGAGAGCGGCTTGACCGACATAGCCAACGACTAATTTGCTTGCCTGCAGTATTTTATCTACCTCAGCTCTAATGTCACTGGGAATTGAGGCAATCTCGATGGCACCGAAAAACTCGTCTTCGGCAATCTTCCCGATAGCATCAAGAGGGCTAATATCCGGGAACGCCATGATTTGAACGATACCCACTTTCATATAAGAATGTAAGCAATCTTTCATAATAGTTATTCCCTTCAAACGGCTGTGTTAAGCCATCCCAAATATAACATAGCACTTATACTGCGTCAAGGTAACGTGCTTGTTTCTATATCCTCTGGGGATTGAAGTTAATAAACAATCTTTTCTAGCCTGAAGGTTTCGTAAATTAGTTGAGGAAAGGAAAAGCTCCCCCAGTCCAAGGAAGAGCCGCTTAATTCTTGAGCAGGGGAAGAACTAACGGCCCTTCTGGAATTACCGCGATTTCGGCATCATTGCCTAAAACGGCAAACGCTTTCTCCAGACCTTCCTCTATGGTACTGATTGATGTCATCATCATGTCTCTGACCACGCTATCTTCCAGTCCTGACACCAGGTAAATGTCGTTCTTCAACTGAGTGCGAGCTAAGATTTGATTTTCCCATTGGACACCGATTGGCTCTTCACGTCTTATCTTTTGCAGGACTTCCTTGGGGGAGCTGACCGAGGCGTGCAACTCCCTGAATGCCTCTGGACCAACACCGGTGCTACAAGCCGAAGCTATTATGATGATGCCTCCATCTCGGGTTATCTGTGCGGCGGTGTCGATTCCTTTACAGGACTGATATAAATCCAAGTCCAGTGGTGCCCCACTATTAGTGGTAATGGTAATATCCACCTTATGCGCTACTTTAACCCCGGCAATATCTCTCTCGATAGCACATCCTCTCTCATGAGCCTTTATGGAGTCTCCAGCAACGACATGGGTAATTTCTCGTTTTTTGTTTAGCAGCACGTTTATGATGAAATTGAGTTTAGCCATCTTGGCCTGTTCCACCAGGTCTTCATGTACTGGATTCCCTTTGAGAATACCAGCCTGGGCACGCGGGTGCTCAATCATGGCATAGCCGTGGTTATGGTAGGCTGACCTCACGCTGAAGACACCCGGAGCTACACTTTTTCGGCCACCGGAAAAACCGGCAAAAAAATGGGGTTCGATAAACCCGGTGCTTAGCCTAAAATCGGCCTCGATAACATTAGTGTTTATGTCCACCGGAGTACCTCTAGATGTGGTGCCGATGTACACTGTCTGGTTCACGTCATGGTTTATAACGTGGTAGTTTTCTACGATGCCTCTACCCAGTTTTCTAACCAATTCTTGCTTATCCAGTGGCGGGTGCAGCCCGAGAGCAACTATTATGGTGATGTTCTCTCGCGGTATTTTGGCTTCTAACTCGGCCAGTATCGGAGGCAGTAGCCGGTCATCGGGACACGGGCGGGTATTATCGGTAACCATAACCACCACTTTATCGTTTTTATTGATACAGTCGCGAAGAGCGGGACACCCGATTGGAGACCTCAGGCCATTGGTGATGGCTTCCCTCTCATTCTCAAGACCCCTAACATCCTGCGTGTTCAGAATACAGGTTATGTTACTGGTGGGTATGCTGGCTTTTAAGAGGGAACTCCCGTAGGGAAACTCAATTTCAGTATCCATCATGGTAAGCTGAAACTCCTGGAATTCATTATATTGCGGGGATTGAAGACGCTGTCAAGTAGGTGTCAACGCCAGCCGAGCCTTTCTGAGGCCAAGGTCTGGTCGTAATTGTGTTGCTGGATTGAAAAAAGGCGGGGGAATCGCCACCTCAAGCCAAAATGACACTACCCATTATTTCAATGGGTAGTGCCAAGGTCTCATAAATCACCAGCTCTGGGGAGCCTTTTCGCCTACTTATTAGCCATGGCTGCCAGCAACTTAGCCGTCCGGGCGGGATTGAATACCCCACAAGCACATTGAGGCGCCAAAACTTTAGCCGCCGCTTCCGGAGTCTTGGTCCCGGCTTTTATTTCCGCCACCATGGCCTTGACCAGATTGGCGGAGACCATGGCGTGGCCACACATGGTAGTAACCTCGAGGATATCATTGCTGGGTAGCTTTTCCGTCCTACCCCATATACCCAGTGAGAAGTTAGCCGTATGGTGCTTCAGTCCGGCTTTTTCGATGCATTCGTCAACGTTCTTAAAAATGCCGCTCACCACCACTGACATTCCCAAGTCGGCTTCCTCAAGCTCTTTCAAGACCTCGGTCACCGTTTCTTTATTCACAAATACGGCGTGGACAATGCCATGGGCAGCGTTGACGACATCTTCCGGTTTGTGGCTAAACATGTTCCCCATGGATATGGCACCTATGTTGACAGGGTCATGGCGTAGTGCAATACGCAGGAACTCCTGTAATTTGGGGTCATGACCCTCATCGTTGACACCAATGGCGGGCAGGCAGAGCATCACGTAGTCTTCACTCAGACTCTCGGCGGTTCCGCGGCGATGTAAACTGTGCGTCATTAATTTTCCTCCTTAAACATTGGCCAGGGGGCGACCCAAGCCAACGCATTGTTTACCGTTTATGTAATGGGGGATACCCATCTCTGCCAGTAGCTTCCGCAACGGATATGACCCGTCAGGGTCGGCCCGATTGATGCATTCAACAGTAAATACGGTATCAACCTCTTTAGCTACCGCTTTCAAAGCGGTGATAACATCC
>DAOUZD010000109.1 GCA_030665795.1 Dehalococcoides sp. | reverse complement strand
GAATAAGCTACTTCCCAATAAGCCAGGAGCCAGGAAATGTGGTGAAAGTGCTGCTGACGCTCAGTGTGGTGCTTTACGCTGCTTCTATTGCTCTTTATTTCGTAGGGGGGTTTGCCTGGCTCTATCTAGTGTTAGCCAATCTACTAGGTGGCGTATTAATCTATACTAGCTTGCGGTTGGTGATTTCTACTTCTTCTCAGGATTCCTGGAAGCTATATAAGCTGTCGGCATTTCCGTATCTGGGCTTGATATTCCTTACTATGTGCCTAGATATCTGGCTATTGTAGACTGCTGAAAAATGAAGGTTCTACAGAAAACCTGTTGCATCTGGTAAGAGAGAGTGGTATACTAGCTACTTGGTAAAATGAAAGTGAATGGAGATTTGGTCATGACGTTAGGCGTGACCAACTTTTTGTGCTAACTCCCGATAAAACCAGTAACCCCCTTTGGGCACGAGCGAAAACTTGTCCTCTGGTTGTTGTCAATGGGCAGTAGTGAAGTAACAAAAGGTGAAAAACGTGCTCGCTTCAATGTGAGCCGAAGAAGCTTTCTTAAACTCTCCGCATTTGCTGGAGCCGCCCTTGCCGCTAGTCACCTTATAAAACACCCAGTAGTCAGTCCGGTTATGGCACTCCAGAAAAGCCCTGGGAATACTGTTACCGAGAGATGGATTACTACCTCCTGTCTGAACTGCTCGACTCGATGTGCTACCCGGGTCAGAACAGTTAATGATAAAGCAGTAAAGATAGTCGGTAATCCACTATCACAGGTTTCCGAGGGAGAAACCTGCCCCCGTGCCCACATAGGTCTACAAGTCTTATATGACCCAGGACGGGTTACTAGCCCGCTTAAGAGAACAAACCCGGTGAAAGGGCGAGCGGTAGACCCGAAATGGGCACCTATATCATGGCAGCAAGCCCTAAATGAGGTCAGTACCCGATTGAAATCACTTAGGGACGAAGGTCAACCTCACCGGCTACTGGTTCTTCACGGATTAAATACTATTAGCGATGAGGATTTAATTGCCCGCTTCGCCGATGCCTACGGAACTCCCAATCTCATTTCAGGAGATGCCCTGGAAAGTGAGGCGGAAAGCTTAGGCCGGTGGATGGCTGACGGAAACTATAGCCATATCGCCTATGACCTCGGTAATACCAACTACATACTGGCCTTTGGTGCCAGTATTTTAGAATCACATAAACCGCTTGCCCGAAATTTGCGGATGTGGGGTAAGATACGCCGGGAAAGACCTAACCGGGCCAAGGTTGTAGTGATTGACCCGCGATACTCGGTTACTGCTGCCAAAGCCGACAAGTGGATACCCATCAATCCCGGTACTGATGGCGCTCTAGCTATGGCAATAGCCAACGTAATAATAAGCGAGGGGCTTTACGATACCAACTTTATTGAGAACCGGGCAGCCGGCTTCAGCGAATACAAACAACTAGCACTCAATTACTATAGTCCAGAAAGTGTCGCCGCAATAACTGGCATCCAGGCTGATACTATCCGACGGATAGCCAGGGAATTCGCCCAGACCAAGCCAGCGATTGCCTGGGTCGGAACCGGTGCTACTCGTTGGCCCAACGGCTCCTACAATAGCTATGCCATATTCTGCCTTAATGCCCTGGTAGGCAGCATAGATGTTCCGGGTGGAATAATATATCAAGAAAATCCAGCATACCGGGATATGCCAGAACTAGTCGAGGACGACATAGCCAAGGAGGGCAAAACCAAGCCAAGGCTAGATTTCCGAAAAACAGACCGCTTCCCGGCTGCGGAAGTGGTAACCAATCAAGTGGCAGATTCTATACTGGATGCCAGTCCCTATCCAATCGAGGTCGCACTGGGGTTCAACACTAACTTTAATATGTCTGCCCCGGGAGCTTGGCGGTGGGACGAGGCTTTACAAAAGCTGCCTTATTATGTTCACATTGCGCCGTTCGTCAGCGAAATGGCGGTGCATGCTGACATAATACTGCCAGCATGCACCTTTTTGGAGCAATGGGCCTATGACCACAGCCCACCAGGCTCAGGCTTTGCCGAGGCGAAAATAAAACGACCTGTCGTACAGCCGCTATATGATTGCCAAGCCGTAGCTGACATAGTCTTTAAACTCGCCCGCCAGCTTGGAGGACCGATAGCGCAGTCTCTTGCCCACATTGGTGGAGATGCTGAGGGATTTGTCAGATACCGAACCAAAACCCTTATGCCCTGGAGGGAGTTCTGTGAGAAAGGCGTATGGGTCGGACCAGCTTATGAATACCACAAATACGACCGCATATTCCAGACACCCTCGAAGAAATTTGAATTCCACTCAGGTAACCTGGAAACCCTGCTTAAAGAAGTAGTAGGAAAAGGAGCCGTTAATAAGCTGACTAACCTGCCCCACTATGAGAATGTCGAATTCCTCGGTGATAACGAGAGTTATCCTCTTATTTTATTAACCTACGAGCCGTTGTTAAATATAGAGAATGGAAGCCAGAACTACCCCTGGGCGCAACAGATATTCTTGGTGATGCATGGCATTGGTTGGACTAGCGTCGTCGAAGTAAACAGCAAGACAGCCAAAGCTCTGAGATTTAAGGATGGGGATATGGTATGGGTAGAATCTCCGTTTAACCGAATCCAGGCAAGAGCCAGGGTAATTGACGGGATTCATCCCCAGATTGCGAGTATACCTCGTGGTCAAGGACACTATGCCTATGGTAGATGGGCAAAGGGTATTGGGGTTGACCCCAATGAAATCATCGGCGTGGACTATGACCATTTAAGCGGACAGGCAGCATTTTTCAATACCAGAGTTAAAGTCTACAAGGCATGAGGTGAGAGATGGCGAGATGGGGAATGGTAATTGATTTAGACAAGTGTGTAGGCTGCCAGGCTTGTACCATTGCTTGCTGGGAAGAGAATAACATTCCCCACGGCTCACCTGAAGAACATAAAAGGCATAGGGAGATTTACTGGAACAAGGTGATTGCAGTTAGCGATGGCAAATATCCCACAGTGAACATTGAATTTATATCCATGCCCTGCATGCACTGTGATGAGGCGCCGTGTACCATTGTTTGTCCCGCCAAGGCAACCTATCGCCGTGAAGACGGTATAATCATACAGGACTTCCGGCGCTGCATAGGATGCCGATACTGTATAGTTGCTTGTCCTTACGGAGTCAGAAATTTCAATTTCAAGAGTCAAGCAGAGGAAGAATATCACCGTCCCGACCTACCTCCTGACCGTTTTAGTCGGGGACCCTGGCCGTTTCCTCAACGAATACGCGGCGTGGTTGAGAAATGTACCTTTTGCTTTCACAGGATAGACCAAGGAATAAGAGAGGGTAAAAAGATAGGTGTGGATGTGGTTCCCGCCTGCGTGGAAGCCTGTCCCACCAAAGCCAGAACCTTTGGAGATTTGGATGACCCTAATAGCCAGGTATCGGAATTGCTGGCTTCCAGAACATCAATTAGACTTCGGGAAGATATGAGTACGCACCCCAAAGTATTCTATCTCCCTAGATGAGAGGGTTGGCAAGTGGAACTGACTTACTCAACAGTTGAAGGCAAATCCAGAGGATACCGAATTATGGTAGCCATTCTCCTGGCTATGGTTTTTGTGTTAATAGCTGGCTTTTTGACTGCTTATCTGAGAGGTTTTCAGGTATGGGGAATCAACAATACAGTGATTTGGGGACAGCTAATCACCTTTGACATTTACTTTATCGGACTTAGCGCCGGTGCCATTATTATCTCCTCGCTCAGTTATGTTTTCAAGCGGGAGGAGTACAGAGCTATTGGCCGGGTAGCGGTTCTTATGGGACTCCTGCTCATGATTGGTGCCATGGTATGTGTACTCCTGGACCTGGGCAGGCCCGAGAAATTCTGGCGGCTTTTTATGTACGGGTATCTAAATAATATGACCTCACTGTTTGCCATCAACGGCATTCTCTACGTAGGATACATCTTACTTATGTTGCTTTATCTGTGGCTCGTACTTGAAAACAGGATGAGGTTAGCCACCATAGTAGGCACTATAGATGTCATTTGGGCTATTATGGTACATACGGGTACCGGAGCCATATTCGGTCTTATCGGCAGCAGGGAGATACTGTTCTCACCGATAAAACCATTCGAATTTCTTACTGCAGCTCTAACATCGGGGACGGCATTACTGATATTAGTTTCGGTGTTTACCTTTAAGTTCACCAGACGGCGAATCAGCCCGGGGTTGATTACTTCCCTGGGAAGATTGCTGGCATGTATAATCATTGTCCTGTTGGTCAT
>DAOUZD010000197.1 GCA_030665795.1 Dehalococcoides sp. | reverse complement strand
AAGACAAGAGTTAATGCCTAGTCTTTATGTTGTGGCCACCCCTATTGGTAATTTGGAAGATATTTCCCGGCGGGCGCTCCGTATCCTGCGTGAGGTAAAGCTGATTGCCGCTGAAGATACGCGCAAGACAAAGAGACTGCTGACTACTTACGATATTAAAACACCGCTGACCAGCTATTATGAGTATAGCAAGCGGACCAAACTTGACTATATTTTAGGTTGTCTCAAAGATGATGACGTGGCTCTCGTTTCTGAGGCGGGAATGCCAGGAATGTCCGACCCCGGCTATGAACTGATTGCGGCGGCTAATCAACAAGGTATCCCGGTTGTTCCCATTCCCGGGCCTTCGGCGGTTATCACGGCACTGGTCATCTCCGGACTACCCACGAACCGGTTTCTCTACCTCGGCTTTCTGCCCCGCAAGGTTAATGCCAGGCGACAGGTCCTAAAATCAGTGGCTCAAGAATATGGCACCATTGTTATCTTAGAATCACCACATCGGTTACAGACGGCATTGGATGACCTGCGGCTTATTCTTGGCGATAGACAAATCGCCGTTTGTCGCGAACTAACCAAGGTTCACGAAGAAATTTTCCGAGGGACCATCAGCCAAGCCATCAAGCACTTCACTGAGCCCAGGGGAGAGTTCACTCTGGTCATTGAAGGCAACAGGGAGAAGAATAAGCCGCAATTGACCGAAGATATTGAAAAGCAGTTACACTATTTGTATCTGTCCGGGGCAACCGCTAAAGAGGCAATCGCTAAAGTTGCTGCCGAGACCGGCTTATCACGAAAGGAGCTTTATCGAGCCTGGCTCAGGCTAGATAAGGTCTGGGAGATAAAAAAGGATTCATACCAAAGTATTGAGAGGAGTTAATAAATGCGTCGCGGGTGTATTTCGTTAGGAGAAATCAAGTGTGATGAGTGTCACCGCATTATCCCCTATCCGGAGCGTTACTTAGCCATTAACGAAAAGGATGGCATTGAAGACGAAGAGGGTGAGACGGCACACTATTGCGTCGAGTGCTGTTTAAAGAAGGGCTACGCTCACTATAAAACAGAGAAAGGCGAGCAGATACTGACCTTCTTTAAGGAGTAAGGGTTAACTTTCGTGGGTGAGGATACTTCATGAGTGAAAGAATTTTTATTGCCGTTGCCTGGCCTTATGCCAACGGTTCACTACACCTAGGACAGATTGCGGGTGCCTATTTACCACCGGACATCTTTGCCCGCTACCACCGCACCAAAGGCAATGAAGTATTGATGGTATCAGGCTCCGACCAGCACGGCACGCCAATAACAATCAAGGCAGAGCAGGAGGGGAAAAAGCCAAGTGAAATCGCTGCCAGATACCACCAGCAGTTTCTGGAATCGTGGCAGAAGTTCGGCATTTCCTTTGATTTATTTACCACTACCGGTACTCCTAACCATGCTCAAGTAGCCCAAGATATTTTCCTCACGCTACTTAATAGGGACTACATTTATAAGGATACGGTATCCCAATCCTTTTGCCCCCAATGCCAGCGTTTTCTGGCTGACCGCTATATCGAGGGTACTTGTCCGTATTGTAACTCCCCCGGAGCCAGGGGCGACCAGTGCGAAGCCTGCGGCAAGCCTTTAAGCCCCGCCGAGTTGATTGACCCTCACTGTCGCATCTGCGGTACCGCGCCCGTTTTCAAGGACACCGAGCATTTCTTCTTAAAACTTTCCGCCTTTAACGACCAGCTCCTAGCCTGGGTAAAGCAGCAGACCCACTGGCGACCGAATGTCCTTAACTTTACCACGCGCTATCTGGAGGAGGGACTTAAAGACCGGGCAATAACCCGCGATATAGATTGGGGAATACCAGTGCCAGTTAAAGGCTTTGAAGATAAACGCATCTATGTCTGGTTTGAGGCAGTCATCGGCTATCTCTCCGCCGCCAAGGAATGGGCGGCCTCTAATGGCGACAAGGAGAGATGGCGCGCTTTCTGGCAAAACAATGAGGCCAAGAGCTATTATTTTATTGGCAAGGATAATATCCCTTTTCATACTCTCATCTGGCCAGCCATGTTGATGGGCTATGGCGACAACCTTAATTTACCCTATGACGTGCCGGCCAACGAGTTCTTGACCATTGAAGGCAGAAAGCTCTCCACCAGTCACAACTGGGCAGTCTGGCTACTTGATTATCTTTCCCGCTATGACCCTGACCCACTGCGTTATCTGCTTTCAATCAATATGCCGGAAACTGCTGATACTGATTTTTCCTGGCGTGAGTTTGTCCGCCGCAATAATGATGAACTGGTGGCCACCTAGGGTAATCTGGTGCACCGGGTGCTTACCTTTGTCTATAAAAACTTTGATGGCCGTGTGCCAGAACATGGAGAATTTAATAGTCAAGAGCAGGCGATTACCGATACCGCTAAGGAAACTCTCGAGACAATGGACAGGCTTCTTTATGGCTGCCACTTCAGGGAAGCAATTAGAGTCGCAATGTCCTTAGCTCAAAAAGCAAACCGCTACCTTGATGGAAAG
>DAOUZD010000084.1 GCA_030665795.1 Dehalococcoides sp. | reverse complement strand
TGGTTGGTGCGCACAAATTTCATTAACTCATATTCGTCCCTATCGCCGTTATCGGTGGTAACGACAATGCGGTATCTAGACTCCTCTTTATCATTGTTTATGCTGCCAATCTCAGTGACCATGCCGGCATTTTTGGCGAAGATTACCTGTCCGCTATGTTTGGCGGCTTCCTTTTCCATACCGGTAGCCACCAGAGGTGCCTCGGGACAGAGCAGGGGTACCGCCTGTCGCTGCATATTAGCTCCCATCAGCGCACGGTTGGCATCATTATGCTCGAGGAATGGTATTAAGGCGGTAGCGACACTGACTACCTGCTTGGGTGAGACATCCATTAAATCGATTTTATCAGGTACCTCTTGTAGGTAGAGGCTACCTCGCTTGGCTTCAATTTTTTCCTCGACAAATTGGTTATTCTGGTCAAGCCGGACGTCAGCCTGAGCAATGGTAAGCTGCTCCTCCTCATCGGCTGATAGGTAAACGACCTCATCAGAGACAAAGGGCACCACTTTTATCGTGACATTACTTAATTTAGCTAGCTTGGCAGCAAGCTGGGGGGTAATCGTGGTGTTAGCTTCCATTACGGTCGTGCCCCTGCTATTAACCACTGCCTCACGGATTGTCTTACCCGCCAGCTGGTCACTGGTATTGCTTAGCTCGGTAATAACCTTACGATAAGGCGTTTCAATAAAGCCATACTCGTTAATTCGGCTATAGGTGGCGAGAGAACCGATAAGGCCAATATTAGGTCCTTCCGGTGTTTCAATGGGACAGATTCTGCCGTAGTGGGAAAAATGAACATCACGGACATCAAAGCCAGCACGCTCGCGTGATAGGCCGCCTGGTCCCATGGCGGAGAGACGACGCTTGTGAGTTAGCTCCGCCAGCGGGTTGGTTTGGTCCATAAATTGTGATAACTGGGAGCTGCTAAAGAACTCCCTGACCGAGGCCACTACCGGCCGAATGTTGACCAGAGCGCTGGGAGTAATTGCCTCGGTACCGATTATACTCATCCGCTCCCTGACCGCTTGGGCGAGGCGTAATAAGCCAACATGAAATTGGGTTTGCACCAGCTCGCCGACAGTGCGTACTCGCCGATTACCCAGGTGGTCAATATCGTCGCTAGTATCGTTGCCATTATTAATCATAATGATGTGCCTGACTATCTCGACAATATCCTCTTTGGTCAGCGCGCGCTCTTTCAGGTTAACATTGAGTCTCAGTCGCTTATTAAGCTTATAGCGCCCGACAACTCCCAGGTCGTAACGCAGCGAATCAAAGAACAGGTTCCGGATTAGTTTCTTGGCATTTTCGATATTGGGTAGCTCTCCCGGGCGTAACTTTCGATAGATATCAAGCAGCGCCTCCGACTCATCCTTAACTAATGGCTCACGCTCAAGAGTTGACCCGATAAAATGGTGCTCCGGTGAATTATCCTCATTGGCTAACAGAGTGAACAGTTGCTCATTACTACCATAACCGATGGCGCGGAGTAGTGTCGTAATCGGAATCTTCCGCTTACCGTCTATCTTGGCGGAAATTACATCCCGGTTGCTGGTCTCAAATTCCAGCCAGGCCCCGCGGGTCGGGATTAGTTTGGCGGAGCACAGTTCACGGCCGGTGGCGGCGTCTTCCTCAGTGGTGAAGTAGACCCCCGGAGAGCGTAGTAGCTGGCTCACCACCACCCGTTCGGCACCGCTGGTAATAAAGGTGCCTTTAGCCGTCATCAGGGGAATATCACCTAAGAATAGGTCTTGTTCTTTGATTTCTCCGGTCTCTTTAATCAGTAATTGTATCCTGACATAAAGAGGCACTGAGTACGTTAAGTTTCGCTTGTGGCACTCGGCTTCGGAGCGGCCTGGGCGTGGTTCGCGGAACTCGTAACCGATGAAGCTAAGCTCCAGTTTGCTACTGGTAAGGGTTTTAATCGGAGACACCCCCTCCAGCAACTGCTTCAGGCCGTTTTCCTGAAACCGCTGAAACGAGTCTAATTGGACTCTAATCAAGTTGGGAACATCTAGTATCTGAGGTAAGCTGGCGTAAGATTTTCGGGTAACGGGAAGCGCGCTCTCGGCGCTAACTGGTGAAATAGAAACCATTACTAACTCTACTCCTCAAACGAAGACACAAAATTCCTGCGTTATGACACTACTGCTCTGAGCAAAGACACACGGCTTTAGTGAACAAAAACATCCCTACTGAAAGAAAACATATAGCGGGGTAAAACCTTTAGAGGCATAGTCAAGTCTATATGATAACACTTACTGCAAAATTTGTCAAGGACAAAAGGAAATAATAACATTACTTTCAGAATTTGTCAAGTCCCATCAAGAATTATTTTAAGAATTTTTATTCTGGCTAAGGGAAAAAGAATTGAAAACTAACCGCACTGTCCTGCTATAATGAGAATGGAGGCAATCGAGCGGAAAGATGACTACAGCCAGATTAATCTTGGCTATTGTTAGTACCTCGGCGGTGGAAGCCGCCCTGTTCGCCGTTTGGCGTTGGGTGTTGCCGGAATGGGGGATTGAAATACCTTTCGCCGTGCTTATTGGGGTGATGGCAGCCTATGCGGTCTTTGCCGTGGTTGATTTTCAGTTTGTTACCCGTATCCTGAAGAGGCAAACCGTAGTTGGCCTGCCAACTATGATTGGCACTAAGGGTAAGGTAGTGAGCCCGCTGGCTCCGGAGGGTCAGGTTATCATTAAAGGTGAGCTCTGGGGGGCGGAAGCAATCGATGGCAATATCGGTAGTGGTGAAGTGGTTACGGTGGTAGGTCAGGACAGCCTTAAGCTAATTGTGCGTAAGGAAGATAAAGGATTGCCTGCCAGGCCTACACATTAAACAGGAAAGTGATGACATCGCCATCCTGCACAATGTAGTCCTTGCCCTCCAGTCGCAGCAGTCCTTTCTTACGGGCCTCATGCAAGTTGCCACACTTGACTAAATCATCGTAGCTGATTACCTCGGCGCGGATGAACCCTCTTTCCATGTCAGAGTGGATTTTGCCGGCGGCTTTAAGCGCGCTGGTGCCATTCGGGATGGACCAGGCCTTAACTTCACTTGAGACGGTGGTGAAAAACGAGATAAACCCTAATAAAGCGTAAGATTGCTTGATAACGCGGTCAAGCCCGGATTCTTTCAGTCCAAAATCGGCACGAAATTCCTCAGCCTCGCTATTTTCCAGTTGCGCTAGCTCCATTTCTAGCTTGCCGCAGAGAGTGGTAACGTGGCATTTCTCCTGTGCGTAGCGTGAATTTAAATCGGCTTCTAAAGAGGCGGCTTCGGCTAGCTGTTCTTCGCCAATATTGACCATGATTAATAGTGGCTTGGCAGTGAGGAACTGGTAATTGGCAATCGTCCTTGCCTCACCAGCGGTTAGCTTTAGTTCCCGGATGGGCACCTCTTTTTCTAAATCAGCCTTAAATTTTAGCAAGGTCTCTTGCTCGTGGAGAAAAGTCTGGCGCTCTGGTGGTTTGGCTCCTTTCAAGGACGCCTCAATTCTTTCCAGTCTTCGCTCAATAATAGCTAGGTCGGAGAAGACAAGCTCTAAATTCATGGTGGCGATGTCTCGCTCCACGTCCAGGCTGCCTTCAACATGAGGTATGCTTTCATCGGTAAAGGCTCGGACGACATTAATCAGGGCATCGGCATTGCTGAGTTGATTCAGCAGTTCCCCGCCGATTCCCTTATCTTTAACCAGACTCTTGACGGAAGCCCCGATATCGGTGTACCTTACCTCAGCCGGGACTACCCGCTTGGGTTGCAGCATATCGGTTAACGTTTGCAGGCGGGGCTCGGGAACCCTGGCAGTGCCAACATGTGGCGTTAATCTTTCGGCAGTGTAGCTTCCGGTATCAGCTTTACCTTTGGTCAGAGCGTTGAAGACAGTTGTCTTACCGCTCTTGGCCAGCCCTATGATGCCAGTATCAACACTCATTGGTCTAGCCCCACCTTTTTTATTGAGCTAAGAGTATTAAGGACTTGTCTTTTTCAGTACTTCTCTGGCTTTTTTCAGGGCAAGGTCTCTTTCTTTGGTGATTAGCCCTTCGTTGGCGGCTAGTTCCAGTAAGGCGAGAAAGGCTTCACGGGTGGATATGTTGCCGAGCTGTTCGATAGCGTCAGTTCTCAACTTAGCCGGGAGCGTCATGTCAGCGGCATAATCCGTCACCTTCTTTACTTCGGCAGGTTTTTCTGACATTGTCTCACCTCTTCACCCCGGCAATGTCCGCCGGATATTACTAATCTGCTATTTAGTCTACTCTTTGTCCGATTATTTCTCAATAGTGAGGGTTTGTCAACTTTATCCATTTGAGATTATTTATTAACCCTTCCCCTTTCGGGGGTGTTTAAGAGGGGCGTCAGACCCCCCTTCGGTGTGGTAAAATTGAGAAGATTTATAAGCGGGAGGGGCAGGTTTTGCTCTACATACTGCACGGTGAGGACGATTTTTCCCTAAATCAAGCGCTTGCGGAGATAAAAAAGGGCATCGGTGACCAGACCACCTTAACCACTAACACCTCTATTCTTGATGGGCAACAGGTGACCGTAGACCAGTTGCCAGCCGTCTGTGAAGCAATGCCTTTTCTCGCCGAAAAACGCTTGGTTCTTATTCACGGACTGCTGGAGCGCTTTGAACCCAGGATTAAATCCGGTAGGCAGAAAAAGAGCACCAGCGTCGCCAACCGACAAGATGAGTCTAAGTCCCTGGGTGAATATCTGGGAAAAATACCTGATAGCACTATATTAGTCTTAATCGACGGTAAGATAAAGAGCCAAAATCCTCTGTTCCGTGAGCTTGCCCCCAAAGCCAGGGTAATGTTCTTTCCACTATTAAAAGACGCCAGACTGCGTCAATGGATTCAAGGGCACGTGGCAGCGAAGG